>CALIEI010000034.1 GCA_938022165.1 uncultured Saprospiraceae bacterium
TCATATTTTCGATTTTTGTTGGTTAAAAAATGCATATGCTACGTTAGAGGAACGGTATAATCTGAAGGATTGGTATTTTTAGAGAATAATAAAATTTAGTTAAAATCTCTTTCAATACTCAACAAGATAACTCTTGTGATGCTATTGCAATAATTATTCCTTTGCCTAAGTTTAATCATAAAAGGCCCAATTATGAGAATTTTCCTTTCCCTTTTTATATCACTAGTATGGCTTAATGCAGATGCTCAAATGCGTTATTTTGGCGACTTAGGTTTAAATCTTTCACTTTTAGCCTTGAGTCAAGATAGTGGATTGAATGAGGCTAATATTCCTTTAGAATATAACATTTATCCGAGAATTGATGCTTCTATTGGATTGGGTGTAGAAAAAGAGATAAATAAGCAATGGAAATGGCGTTCCAAAATTAGATATTCAAGAGAGGGCTTTGTGTATAGAACCGAAACTCAAGAATTAAATTTTAGGAATGAATACTTATCCGTTAATCCATCTGTGGCATTAAATATAGTTGAACAAATGGATTTTGGTCTTGGGATTCAGGGAGCTTATTTAGTAAATGATAACTTAAAAGTAGGTAACGGCAATTGGGCTTCGAATGATCTAAATAATTTCAAGCGACTTGACCTAGGTTTTACGCTTTCAGGCAGCTATCGATGGAATCGGATTTTACTCCAGTGTACATTTTATAATGGTTGGAATAATACTGCTAGACATTTTGAATATTTAGAAGAAAGTTTAGATTTTGAAACGAAACATAAGAGTAGAATCTTTACGTTTTCTTTCGCGTATTTTTTGAATTAGCGTAGTGAGTATTAGATTTTCAAGATAGCTTTTTTGTATTCATTTTATATAGGTGTGGATTAGACTTACCTCACAAATCTATAAGTCGCTTTTAACAAAAATGTATTCTCTGGGCCAGATGAAAACAAGTCATTAGTAGCCAGTTGGAATAGATTACGATTCAAATCACCGAAGTCAGTGATGCCTTGCGACCATACTAAGAAAATCTCTGATCCCGGAATATACTCCCAGCGTAAAACCAAATTGGATCGAAACTGTAAGAAAGCAAAATCAGGATCGCCAAGACCGTAGTCTATGTTGCCATCTCTATTTTCATCTATGAGATAAGATCCATCTTCAAAAGAAATTTGTTCATCAGAGTACCAACTAACTCGATCTGCTAACTTCTCTGCCGTACCATCAGTAACATAATTAAAGTTGGAATATCTGGCCTTAAAGATGAATGGCTGCCCGTAGTATTGCAAGGTCAGGTTTGGGTTAAAGCTATAGTTTACTCTAAGAGTTGGCGTCAAACTCTTATTATCTATCTCCGCTAATATATATCTCGCATCCGATCCAAATGCACTTTCTGTAACGTACTGGGTCTTGTTGGGGTTAGACTGAAATGTTAGATCTATATTTGCGCTAAGCCTATCCGTTGGCTGATAGTTCATTCTCCATACATACCGATGAAATGAAAATTGACTTTCAGCTGCAGTCGAGTATACGATACCTAATGTTGTAGAAAATTTCTTGCGCTGATCCGTTCCTGTAAAAAGAAATATGAAGTTTTCATCATTAAATTTCCATCTGGGACCACCTCTTAAAAAAGTATTTATGAATATGCGTGGCTTGTGCCCAAATCCAATCTCTGACCACCAATTATTTTTGTAATTTACAAAAGCCTGTCCTTCTATTTGAAACCTGTTATAATTGCCTTGGTAGTCAAACTCGGTAGATTGCTCTAGAGAAATATTGGCTTGTCTATACCAATTGGTAGGCTTATTGAATAAGCGTCTTACATTTGCATATTGCCTTATGACATCAGCTTGACGTAAGAAGCCTATGTCATTTAATTCTAATCCAGGACTCTTCCAAGTAGCGCCTGCGCTGTATCGCCAATTTCCACCACCTCCTCTGCCAATTTCTAATCGACCGCCATTACCAGTTAGGCTGGTGGCAGTAGAATCCACAGTAACATGATCTGCGTCAGTTCTTTGAAAAAGATGAGTAAGTGATGTTTGAGTGCGTTGTAAAGCTTCTGGACTACCCACTACATGACTGAAGTAAACATTTCCTTCTACATAGTATTTTCTATTGTCCCAATTGTGTTTGAAATCAAGACCGCCTGTATAAGCGTCCTTGTGTAAAAAGTTTACATTGGGTTCTAATTGCCTATTGGTGCTGGTGAAAATACCTCCAATAAATGAGTTCCTATCATTAAGATCTTTTTGTACTCTTGTTGTAAAGTAGTTGGTAAGGGGTTCTACCAATTCTCTTCTTTCGGTTCCTATTTCGGACAATTGTGCTAGCACATCTTCACGCGTATCTAATTCAATCTGGCCAAAGGTTTTTTGTGTTATGCTTTCTAACACTCCAATAGCCCAACCGTCTTTTGTCTTACCACTAAACTTGGCAGCTCCAAGAATACGAGAGGCGACAGGAATGTTTTCAAATTCTCCCTTTGCCGGATCTACATTTGTACCTGACTGTGGTTGGCGGCCTATCCGTCTTGAGAAAAACAAATTGTCTGCTCCTCCTCCCACGGCAAAGTCGAAGATGTTTTTATTCTCTACAAAGAAGGGTCGGCGCTCTTGAAAGAATATTTCGAATCCGTCTAAAGCAATTGCACCTGGATCTGCATCTACCTGACCAAAATCTGGATTTATAGTGAGATCTAAAGTAAGGTCATTGGTAATACCGATTTTAGCATCCAATCCTGCAGTAATTTGATTATCACTTCCATCATCGAAAGGACTCCCATCTACAGCAGGGTAGCGATCTAATTGAGCTACCACATAGGGTTGGACTTCCAGCTGCTTTTGAGGTTTAATGCCTTTGATGCCTTTAAGCACTCCAAACTCACTGACCCAACCTGGTGGATTGGCTTCCAGTGGCTGCCAAAGAGAACGTTCTTCATTGGGGAAATATCTTCGCGTAGATTGCAGTCCCCAAACTTGTTCATCTTCACTACTGAATCGTAATTGACTTAGGGGGACTCTGAATTCTGCATACCATGCATCTTTTCCAATTCTAGTCTTGGCATACCAGATAGGATTCCAGCTTTCATCGAAGTTGCCATTGTTGGATATGAATTCATCACCCTTAACACCGGATACAGACATGGTAAATGAAAAGGCGGTGCGCTGATCATTGAAACTGCCTATGTTGACCTCTACCCAGTCTCCAGGAAAATCATCTCGACGACCCATTCTTTTTTCAAGGATGTCCATGTCAGACTGCATGCATTTGAAAGCGAAGTAGATATTTTTACTGTCATAGAGTATCTTCATGAAAGTTTGTTCGGAAGGAGGAGTGCCTACATCTGGTTCAAACTCTGTGTAGTCACCTGACCATTCTACTAAATCCCATGCGGCTTCGTTGATTTCCGCATCTATTACAGGAGCAGGTAAGCTTCCTATGTGTTGAGTCGTATAGCTACGTGTTTTTTTTATATCCTGAGCCGATATATTGAGAACAGAAATTAGGGTAATAAAGAAAAGTAATGATTTATGCATCATACTGTAGTCATAGCTATTTAGAGCAAAATTAAATAAATTAAAATTGAACCAGTAGCTTTATGATAAAAGTCTGACGAAAGATATCATTACATCGACCAATTGAAATTAAATCAACTATTGGTGGTTTTTTATAACGTAGACTTTAGACCACTTATCATGCAATCCCTGTTTTTTGCTGTCTATCGCTACAATAAACACGATGATTAAAAAAATAAAACTAAAAATTGATTGGATTGCCGAAGCTGAAGAATCCTGTGCTAGAACTCCAATTTCTAAAAAGTTGTCCACTTCAGCAAAGTTTGGGTGCGAGAACGTTTCCCATGATGTGATTTGCCCAATTACGTAGAAAACAAACCAAGGTAGGTTTCTAGTAAATGAAGTAGTCATTGAAATTTGCCCCAAATCTTCGACATCTACGATTTTTAAGTTGCAGGCCATTTTTCCTAAGGTAGCTCCTTTAATTCCTTCCATCAGCGGTTTATATAAAAATGAGAGTGTGCTGATAATAAAAGCAAGAGTAAAAGATTTAATGGTAGCAATGTTGTAAAAAGCTAAATAGCTAAGTGGAAATAATACAAGTGCATCAAGTATAGCAGCACCTGTTCGAATTCTAAATCCTCCATATTCTAGATCTGTCGATTCTATTGGTTGATCATTAAGGCTATTATCGTCTAGTATTTCGTTTTCCATTGGTGGCTTATTTTAAAAGTGTTATTGTCAATTGTCTAAAGCTAAATTACAATAATAACGATTTTTTTAAAAGGGTAAAACGGTAAATTCAATTTAGCTTGTAATGATGAGTCCACAACCATTCTGTATCCAAATGCCAAGATGTTCAACATTTCTTATAATTTTGTACTTCATTCATAACGTATAATCATTTCATAGCTTTGTCACCAAATCTTACCCAATGGGAATCAAAAGGCAATTACATCGAGTATGCCCATTTTAAACATAAGCTTTTTGTAATGCAATTGGGTAATCCAAATGCTGATGTAAATAAAACCTTGCTTTTGCTGCATGGGTTTCCTGAATCTTCTTTTTCTTATCATGCGGTAGTAAATGGATTGCTTGATATTTTTGATCGGATTATCTTATTCGACATGTTGGGCTATGGGCATAGTGATAAGCCAGAAGAAAACTATTCGTATTCACTTTTGGAGCAAGCAGATACTGCTTTTGAAGTATGGAACCACTTTGGCGTAAAAGGGGGACATCTTTTAGCGCATGATATGGGAGACAGTGTAGCCACTGAAATTGTCGCTCGACATGAAAGTAATAAAAATCCTATTTGGTTTTCTAAAGGACTTCAAAGTGTGACATTGACTAATGGAAGTATGGTTTTAGAATTGGCAGATTTGAGAATCATGCAGAAGATATTGCTTTCGCGATTTGGATACATGCTGAGGAATCTTACTACTTACAAGATATTCCAAAAGCAAATTAGAAGTGCACATGGTAATGATAAATTATCAGAAGAAGCTATTCAGCTTCTTTGGGAAGGAAATGTATTGAAGGATGGAGTAAAAAAATCTTATCTCACTATCAAATACTTGAACGATCGAAAGAAATTTGAAAAGACACGATGGCTACCTGCCTTAGCGAAAACCAAATTACCCATTCATTTGTGCTGGGGGAACGACGATGCGGTTGCGAAAATAGAAATGGCGCATTACTTAAAGAAAAACGTATGCAAGGATGCTACATTGACCATCATGAAAGGGCTTGGTCATTTTTGTCAGTTAGGGAGTCCGAAAGAATGGCTAGGATATGTTACTAGCTACTATAGGAATACTGACTTTTATAGTATTAGAGAATTGGAATAATAATATTTTGTAATGTAGTAAGCACCATCACTGTTATTCTTACTCAATTGCTCTCAAAAATTCCACAAGAAATATTATATTGTTTCACAAAACAAAGCTCCGCCAAATGAAATATGTAATCTCTATCTTAGTCTTCCTATCATTTTTGAGTTCTTGCACTCAGGAAAAAAATCTAACACATAAAGATCTACCAGGCTCTTTTGAATCTATGCAGCTGATGAATTTTCATCGAGCCTATCCTAATGAGGATATACCTTCTGATGGTTTTTATAAGGGCTATGAACAACATTTACGAATGAAGGGAGGAGATATCTCCTTGAGAAGTAATGATCAATGGGAGAGTATTGGTCCCTTCAATATATCTGGAAGGGTTTTAAGCGTAGGGATCAATCCACAAGATGATAATACTTTGTATGCGGGAACGGCTAGTGGAGGTTTATGGAGATCTAGAGCTCTAGGTCAAGGCGTATCCTGGGAAAAAATCGATACTGGATTTCCCGTATTAGGAGTAAGTGATATAGAATTTGCTCCAGGGGATAGCACGGTTATGTTTATAGGGACAGGAGAGGTGTACAACTATGAGTCAACTGGAACAGATGGCGCCTATCGACCTACTAGAGGATCCTACGGAATAGGTATACTAAAGTCTGAAGATGGAGGTAATACTTGGACGAAGAGCTTAGACTGGACATTGCACAATGAGCGAGGCGTTTGGATGATAAAAATTGATCCTCTAAATCCACAAATTGTATATGCTGCTACCACTGACGGAATTTATAAATCGATCGATCAAGGAGATTCTTGGACCAAAATTCTTGATGTACTAATGGCCACCGATTTAGAAATACACCCAACGAGAACGAATGAAATATTGATTTCCTGTGGTAACCTAAGATCCGCTGGAAAAGGTATTTATAAATCCATTGATTCGGGCCAAACTTGGACTAGAATTGAAAGTGATTTAGTGGATGACTTTGGAGGAAAAATTCAATTGGCTTTTGCTCCTTCTAATCCAGATGTAGTATATGCCTCTATAGGCAATAGCTTAACTGGTGCTGACGGTGCAAGTTGGATATATAGATCAAGCAATTTTGGAAATGATTGGACTTTATTCAGCAATGAAGATTATTCCAGATGGCAGGGCTGGTTTTCACATGATATATCGGTTCATCCACAAAATGAAGACGATATTATCGCTATAGGGATTAGTATATGGAAAAATATTCCGGGTACTACTATTATGGAGCCAGTGAGTTCATCAACACAAATCCAAGGAACCGCTCCTATCGGAGAGCCTGATGGACCGCCTAATTATTCCCATTCGGATCATCACTTTGTAATGCATCATCCAAATATCGATGACCTAATTATTTTCGGTAATGATGGTGGAGTGTTTCTTTCTTTTGATGGAGCAGAAACTTTTCAATCTGCTAATGGCGGTATGCAAACCACTCAGTTTTACAATGGCTTTTCTATTAATTCAACGGGAGACATCGCGATGGGTGGTCTACAGGATAATAATACTGTTTTGTACACTGGAGATCCAGCGTGGGCAAAAGTAATAGGTGGAGACGGATCATGGACGGCTATTAATCCAGAAGATAACAATAGATTATATGGCTCTTCTCAAAATTTGAGGGTACGTAGGTCTGACAATGGAGGTGATAACTTTTATAGTTTAGCTTTTAATGCTGCTCATATTCCTTTATTTATTGCTCCCTATGTACTAGCGCCATCTAATCCTGATCGAATGTATTTTGGATCTTCTACTTTATTTCGATCTGATAACGGTGGTGAAGATGTTTTTGAAATGGAGAATATTCTTCCTATAATCAATAATCCAATTTATGCGATGGAAGTAAGTCCTACCAATCATAATATTTTGTATTGTGCTACTGCTCCTTATCCAGATGGAGAATTCACAGAAGAGCCGCAAGTGCTTTTTACCATTGATGGAGGTGTTAGTTTTGAGCCTACTTCAACCGATCTCCCGAATCGTATAGTAAATGATATCACAATTGATCCTGAAGATTCGTCTATTGCTTATTTAGCCCTAAGTGGATTTGGCTCCGATCATCTTTTCAAGACTTCTGATTTTGGCCAAACTTGGATTTCAATTGACAATGGACTGCCGGATGTTCCGGGTAATGCCATCATCGTGAATCCGAACAATACAGATCAAATTTACTATGGTAATGACATTGGTGTATATGTCAGTAATGATGGGGGAGCCTCTTGGGATACTTGGGATGAAGGACTACCCAATGCTTGTATTGTTTTAGATCTAAAGATAGCAGAGGAAGACAATACTGTTTGGATCGCTACACATGGTAACGGTATATACAAAAGAGACATACAAGACGAATTTGTATCTACCCAATCCATTGAAGCAGAAGAGTTGGTCGTTTTTCCAAATCCTGCACTAGACATCATATCTATTAAGAATGTCTTGACTTTATCATCTGCCAAATTTGAAGTTGTAGATCAGCTTGGAAGACGGCTAAGTCGAGGTCAATTGCTCAACAATCAAATAGATGTATCAAATCTTCCACAAGGAAATTATGTGATAAGAATATCTACATCAAGTAATCAATTTATAGGAAAGTTTGTAAAGATCTAAAGTAGATACTGTAAAGAATTTTAAGAGCAAATCACGATTCAAGAAAATTTCAAATTTAAATTTTGTCACATTTTTTTGCGTGAAGGATAGTAGTAAAAGATGCGCTAGCAGCTTGTGCGCAGCACCGGAGCGACAGCGCAGTTACGAATAGCCTGACCCAATAGGGTCACGCCCAAAATGAAATGTATGTAAAGCTATCCCAATATAAAAGTATAGAGTAAGATAAGATCCTAGTAAAGAAAAATATCATATAAAAATTATGATTGTCACACAAATGTGGCCTAATGTGCAGAATTTCAGCAAATTAATTTAATTGTATTTAGATTGCCTCTCCTTCCAGTCAACTAAATCACCTTTTCGATGACCACATTAACTCTAATCGCAACCCTCTGCGGACTATTGTTTTTTTATTCAAGGACGTATTATTCAATTAAGAAAAAATGGGCTTTCCCTACAATTACCTATTCGGTGATGTTGATGACCATGCTGTTTTCTCAAAACATTGAAGCGCAGATAAACCTCACGGCTACAGATGCGACATGTCTCCAGAATGGTGAATTGTCATGGATGCCACCAGTAAATGCCCCAGTAGGTTCTATCATTTCTTATACCATTATTGATGATATGGCAAACCTGACGAACTTAGATGCCACTATGTTTTCGGGGTTAGCAGCTGGCAGTTATACTGTAATTCCTTTTATAAACGGTGTTATGGGCACAAGTGAGTCGGTAGAAATTTTGGATCTTTTCGAACCATTGATGGTTGATTTGTCAACAACTTCTATCTGTGGGCCTATCATAGAAATTGAACTTTTAAATGGTACACTAGCCTCTATCGAAGTGCTTAGCGGTAGTGGTAATCCAACTGTAAGTGCTGACCTAATGAGAATCACAGACGTAGAAATTCTTGAAACTTACGAGCTTTTATTTACGGATACTTGTGGAAATACAACTCAAATAGATTACACTACAGAGCCTACAGCGATCACAGAAGTTACTTTTGGAAGACCTCGATGTTCTGCTGATCTAGATTGTGATTCAGTTAGATATAGGCTGAGTATTTCACGGATAGAACCGGAGGAGCAGCCTGTAACATTCAATTATACAGTTAACAAATCTGATGGTACCAGTGAAAGTTTTTCAACGCAGGTCTTTGGAAATTCTGCCGAAGTTGTATTGCCATATACTTGTGGTGAAGAAATAGATTTTGATTATACAGCCACTTTGGCTTGTGGTGCAGTGCTTGATTCACCTCGCATATTTACATCAGAGGGTTTTTCAGTAGATGCCGAGACCATCGATTGCGTCGAATGTTTCAATATATTTGTTCCTTTTATTAGAGAAGGTATATCTACCATTACGTTTTCCGATACACCCTCTGGAATGGGTTTTCTTCTAGATACAGTATTTACTCAAGAACCAGTAGTGTGCGCTGGTCGAGGGGCTCGAGGGGATGTAGGCTTATATCAGATATGCCCTCCAGAAGGGACAGTTCTTGAGGGCGGTCTTTATACTGCCACTGTAAACTCTGAATGCTGCAGTAGAACAGACCTTTTTGCTTTTTCGGGCCCTCCAAATCCAAGATTAGATACAAGGTACAGTTGCGAAGATGGTGAAGGAATTGTACAAATCTCTGGGATAGAAGTGGTAAGTGCCACTTTTGTAGGAGACAATGGTGTTGTTGAAGAAGCTTGCATAAATGGTACTGCTGTAAACAGTCCATCTCTTCCTACTGGAGAGTACGAAGTCATAATTACGGATACTTGTGGCAGAACAATAGTAAGAGATTTTATCCTCGAAGAACTAATGAGATCTTTAGGAGCCAATATCGAAATAGGCTGCGGAACATTTAATGTTGCTATTAGGGATGATGGAGAATTTGCCCCAGTTGGAAATACTAATTTTAGTTCTGTTTTTCTTTATATTCTTGAACATGAATCTTCTCCTGGAGTATGGACAGAAATTGATAGGACAAGAAGATTTACATTTCAAAACACTCCACCACCTTTTTTAAATATTACAGAACTCGGTAACTTTAGAATAATAAGAGAAGCTGGTCCTCACACATGTGGAGATTGTCAGGAGGTATATCATTTCACTCAGACCAGTGACGGCTTAGACTTTGCCACTCTTGAAGGGGTAAAATGTTCTGATGGGGAATCCTATTTGCTAAGCGCGTCATCAGTAGGAAACCCTGATTTTACTTATGAATTATTTGATGCTAATGGGATGAGTATTGGTACGGGAGTAGCTGGTAACAATGAGAATTTTATTTTTGACAATCTTATAGAGGGCACTTATACTGTAGAAGCAAGCAACGACTGTGGTAGCCAGATTAGAGAGATAGAATTGGTAGACCTTCCGCCATTAATGATAGAAGGAGAGTCTTTTGCTTGTGCAGGGACTGATGTAACATTATCTATTGATAACTTTACTTTTATAGATTACGAATGGACATTTAATGGAAATGTCATTGCCAATACGAGCACGATAAATTTAACAAATGTGCAAGCTACTGACGCGGGAGTCTATACCGCTTTGGTAACTTCAGCAGCCAATGATTGTGTCAATTCTAATTTGAGTTTTGAACTAGTAGTTCAAACACCAGAAGAGCCTGTAATTGTCAATTGCTATGATGAATTCATATTTGACGAGGAAAGCTGTGCTTACATTAATATTGGTGTTCAACCAGAAGAGCCAGAAATGGAAAACTGCTACGACGAATTCGAATTTAATAACATTACGTGCGTATGGGATAATGTAGGTGAGCAACCAGAGGAGCCAGAAATGGAAAATTGCTATGATGTATTCGAATTCAATATCATTACCTGTGTATGGGATAATGTAGGAGAGCAGCCTGAAGAGCCAGAAATGGAAAATTGCTATGATGTATTCGAATTCAATATCATTACCTGTGTATGGGATAATGTAGGAGAGCAGCCTGAAGAGCCAGAAATGGAAAACTGCTACGACGAATTCGAATTTAATAACATTACTTGCGTATGGGATAATGTAGGGGAGCAACCAGAGGAGCCAGAAATGGAAAATTGCTATGATGTTTTTGAATTCAATATCATTACCTGCGTATGGGATAATGTAGGAGAGCAGCCTGAGGAGCCAGAAATGGAAAACTGCTATGACGTTTTCGAATTCAATACGGTAACCTGTGTATGGGATAATGTAGGAGAGCAGCCTGAGGAGCCAACGGATTTAGCTTGTGACGAGCAAACCATCTTTGACACCAATTTATGTGCATGGATAATATCGATAGATCCTTCTATTGTATCTGGTTGTACAGATCCTAGTGCAAGTAATTACAATCCTAATGCTATCTGTGATGATGGAAGTTGCGAGGATTGTACGGGTGTTATTACTTCTTTTCAAATAAATGCCTATGATGGATCTCCACTACAAACCCTAACTGACGGGCAGGTATTTTGCACTACTGATTTTGAGGATGCGGATGTAAGCATAAGAGCATTAGTAGGTGGACAGCATGAAAGCTTATTTTTTACAATCGAAACGCCTGCTGGTACTAGAACTAAAAATGAAAATTATGTAACGTATGATTCACATAGATTCTGGGCAACTCATCCTGGGACATATACTATAACTGCCCAACTTTATAGCGAAAATCATTTACAAGGTACCCTGTGTGATGAGATGACATTGACGTTTATAGTAGAGGATTGTAGCGATGTCTGTACAGGTTCTATAACATCATTTCAAATAAATGCGCATAATGGAACGCCATTGCAAACCTTGACAGACGGGCAAGTATTGTGTGCTGCTGATTTTGCTTCTACAGATGTAAGCATCAGAGCACTAGTAGATGGAGATCATGAAAGTTTGTTTTTCAATATCCAAATGCCTTATGGTTCTACAACTAAAAAGGAAAATTATGTAAC
>CALIEI010000035.1 GCA_938022165.1 uncultured Saprospiraceae bacterium
ATTGGTCTAACAAATTACGCAAAAGCCTGGATCATCAGTCAGGTTTGGACCCGGAGATCTCCAGTATCCGATGCCCTCAATAAGTTCATCCGCATTCTCTGGGCCCCATACGCCAGATGCGTAACCGTACATACGCACGTCCTTGCCATTTTTCCAATACTCTAAAATAGGGTCAACAAACTCCCAAGCCGCTTCGACTTCATCTGCTCTGGCATAGAGCGTTGCATCCCCTTGCATAGCGTCAAGCAACAAGCGTTCGTATGCCTGCATCACCTTAGTCTCCCCTAAATCGGAATAGTAAAAATCAAGATTGGCCCGCTCTACCATAAATCCTTGGCCAGGAACTTTCACACCAAATTTTATCAAGATACCTTCGTCTGGCTGTATCCGAATAATCAGTTTGTTATCCTTATGATCTTTTCTTTCTCCTCTGAATAATTGATGATGAGGTGTCTTAAAATGGATAACTACTTCGGTTACTTTGGTAGGCATACGCTTAGCGGTACGCACATAAAATGGGACATCATGCCAGCGCCAATTGTCTACAAAAAACTTAATGGCTGCATACGTTTCTGTGGTAGAATCCTCAGCAACCCCTTCTTCTTGCCTATACCCTTTTAAGCTTTTGCCATCCACAACGGAAGGCATATATTGAGCCCTGATGGTGTGATCACGCAGGGTTTCTTCATCTTTCATGATCCGTATGGACTTGATCGCTTTCACCTTTTCATTTCGAATGTCTTCGGGTGCTTCGCTGATGGGAGGTTCCATTACGATCAAGGATACAATCTGCATCAGATGGTTTTGAAACATGTCTCTAAGCGCACCTGAGCTGTCATAATAGCCTCCTCTCTTTTCTACACCGCCGCTTTCTGCATTGGTGATTTCCACATGATGGATGTAATTTCTATTCCACAAGGGTTCGAAAATAGAATTGGCAAATCGAGTGACTAAAAGATTCTGCACTGTCTCCTTACCCAAGTAATGATCGATGCGGTAGATCTGCTGTTCTTCAAAATATTTTTGTAAACCAGCGTTGAGGTTTTTTGCTGTCTCTAAACTATAGCCAAATGGTTTCTCGACGATCACACGCTTCCATCCATTTGACTGATCGTTCATCTTAGACTCCGCTAGTTTTTGAGCGATCGTTTCGAATAAGGCAGGAGGAGTCGATAGGTAGTAAATCACATTATCACCCGTCTGGTGCTTCTCTTTTAAAGCCTCTACTCTACTGTTTAGTTTTTCATAAGAATTATCGTAGGCACCGCCTAGATCCTCATAGTAAAATTGACTTGTAAATTGCTCAAGCCTCTCTTTCGAAATATCTTTAATCTTGTCTTTCAAGTACTTACTTTCATAAACAGTACGATTGCGAAAGTCAGTATCTGTCATATCACTTCTACTTGCTCCTAGGACCACAAAATTTTCGGCCAATTGGTCCGCTAAAAAGAGATTAAATAGCGCTGGAACAAGTTTTCTCGCTGTGAGATCACCAGAAGCACCAAAAATAACAAGCATTTGGTTGTGCGTTTTTTTCATATTCTAATATTTCCTAAGTTGTAGCCGCAAAATATAAAGCAATTGCTGAACAAAGGTTCGATAAAAATTGCTATATACGCATAATCATTCAAACGGAATAAAAATGGAAAGTAAATATGATTTTGGATTAGTAGGACTCGGGGTAATGGGTCGAAACTTCATCTTAAATGTTGCAGATAACGGATTTACAGCTTTTGGTAATGATTTAGATGAAGCAAAGGTCAAAGCTTTGATCGAAGAAGGCGGAGATGTAAATAAAGTTTCCGCTAGTACAGATGCGAAAGAATTCGTAGAGGCTTTGAGTACTCCACGTAAAATTATGCTCTTGGTGCCAGCAGGAAAAATAGTTGATGCCGTTATCGAAAACTTGCTTCCCATGCTTGATAAAGGAGATATCATTATCGATGGTGGGAATTCTTTTTTCACTGATACGGATCGTAGAGAGATTTATCTAAAAGAGAAAGGTATCAACTTTTTTGGGTCTGGAGTCTCCGGTGGTGCAAAGGGAGCTCGTCGAGGTCCGAGTATCATGCCTGGAGGTTCCAAGGAGGCCTACCAACATATCAAGCCCATATTTGAAGCAGTATCTGCAAAATATGAAGGCGAACCTTGTGTGACCTACCTGGGGCCCAAGTCTGCTGGCAACTATGTCAAGATGGTACACAATGGTATCGAGTATGGACTGATGCAATTGACTTCAGAGATTTATGATTTATTGAAAAAGGCGGGTGGGCTAAGCAATGAGGAACTGCATCAAACGTATAGCGAATGGAATAAAGGGCGACTACAGTCTTTTTTAGTGCAAATCACTTCAGAAATCTTTGATCAAAAAGATGACTTGACAGATGGCGATTTGGTTGATGCTATTTTAGATAAAGCTAAGCAGAAAGGGACGGGTAAATGGACTTCTCAAAACGCTATGGATTTGGGTATTCCAGTACCCACTATCGATATCGCAGTGAGTATGAGAGAGATCTCTGCGCTTAAAGATGAGCGAATCGAAGCTGATAAGTTATATGATAGACCTACACCAAAAGCTATTGACAAGGCGCAATTAATTGCTACAAGTGAACAAGCGCTATATTTTGCTTTTATCTTAACCTATGCTCAAGGGATGGCCCAGCTTAGTGATGCAAGTAAAGAATATGCTTATGAATTGGACTTGGCGGATATAGCAAAAATATGGAGAGCCTGTTGTATTATTCGCGCCAAGCTCTTAGCTGACATCACCAAAGCCTATCGTGATGAACCAGCGCTTAAAAACTTGTTACTTTCGAAAGCATTTGTACCTAAAGTGCAAAGTACTGTTGACGCAGCGAGATCACTGGTTGCTTTTGGTGCTATAAATGGTATTCCACTTCCCGGTCTTTCAAATGCTTTGAATTATTTTGATGCCTATACTTCACAGAGATTACCGTTGAATTTAATCCAAGCGCAACGAGATTATTTCGGATCGCATACTTATGAAAGGTTGGACAGAGAAGGTAAATTTCACACAGAATGGGAAGCTAGTTAGTAGCCTATTTGATCCAGCCTACTTTTTTGCGCCATTCGTTCATTTGGGCTTGTCGATCTTTATAGTTAGCAGGAGGGCTTTCATTCTCCTTTCTACTTCTTTCTCGTATGAGTAGGGTTTGCTCTTCTAGGCTATTGAGCCCGATTGAAGCTCTTCTTTGATTTACTTTGGCGAGGTCGTCATAGGGAAGCGGGTTTAATTCACCGTTTTCATCCCAATCAAAGGAGGTGCCATATAGCTGAGGCTTGCCTTCAAAGTTTGCTATTCTGTCAGATAGGTAGGCCAGATTTACTGGGTTGGTTCCCCCTTCGTTTACTTCTTGCTCTAAATACTGAAGGCATTTTCTCATAAACTCAGGCTGCCCTATAGCATGCTGTATAATCAGCCATGCTGCCTCGCTTGCTTCTTCTCCTACCTTCTTTATGCTTGGATATCCAATTTCATTGATGATCTCATCTAGTTGCTTTGCATTACGATTGTGCATAGCTTCCATCTCGAGATTATATCCATTCCAGAGCTCACCAGATTCGACAAGACGAGACCTGAGTTTTAGATCATCATTTTTAAGTTGAATTATTTGCTTGGCAATTTTATGATGCATAGCTTTTAAATACTGCTGATTATTTCATAAACCACTTTGCCACCACTTTCTCAGCGGGTTTATTATTTGGTGTGAAGGCATTATTTTCTACCCCTCGATAGGAAAGATAAGATGGATATTTCCACCAAAGAATACCTGCGCACCAAGGTTCATTTTTTATCCCTTCAAAAACAACCTCATAGCATCTAGCCTGATCTTCTGCTTTATACTCTTCGCTGTCTTCTGCATGTGGGTTCTTCCAAGGAGCAGGTATGGATCTAAATCCAATTTCTGTAAAGACAATTGGTTTTTGATATTCTTTATACACTTTCTTTATTTTATCCTTGACTCCTTCAAATCTACTCTTGAGTTCTCTATCCGATGGGGTATCACTTTCACTTAAAGGATAGTAACAGTTCAGTCCAATAAAGTCTACTTCATCCCAAAACTTGATTTGCTCAAATTCATAACCCCAATTAGCCGCGTAGGTAAGTTGTCCATGGTACAACTTCTTTATGCTGCCTAAAATCTTTCTCCATTCCTCTTCCTTGGCTAAGGTTGCATGGGCAAACTCTACCCCAGCGCAAAACATTTCTATGTTATGTATCTCAGCAAGAAAAGCAAAATGCATAATCCAACTGTGATAATATTTGAAGAACTGATCCCATTCTTCATCAGTATTCATTTTTATGGCACCTGGCCATGCTCTTCTTAACCATATTTGTGGTTTGAGCATGGAAACCATACCTAGTTGCTTAGCTTCATATGCAGAGTGAATAACGCCAGCAATATTCTCAGATCCAGCATGATTATAAATTCGCAATGGTGTCGCCTTGGTAGCATCAGACATAGATCCATATGGAACGATGGCAATGGCATTGGCGCCTAACTGCGCTTGTTTTTCCAATGAGGACGTTGCCATTTTTGAGAGATAACCATTGTAGATATTGTATCCCTCATGGGCAAAATTGAAGCCTTGTACATAATCTAACTTCGGTTCGGAAGATGGTTTTTTAGGATAGCGTTTTGCGATGTTACGCATATAGCTTTCCCACTTTTTCTCTAGCCTCTTTAATTCAGATTTCTGTGGCTTCCAGATAGCGTATTGTTGTTTAAATTTTTCCTCCCCCCATTGTTCTATTAAAAAGGAAACCACTAGTCCTGAATGACAATCTTTAATGAGCGGTGACTCATATTCCATTGTTTCTTCATTGAAGAAATCACTAAGTGTAAATGTATAATCAGCATCTATTAAGCGTGCAGCCCAATATAAATATCCTTCTCGTTGCCAATGATTTGTGAAATAAATAGATAAACCTTTCTCAAGCACTTTTTCGCTTGGATCGCCCAATAAGCGACTTATGGTCAACATGTTTTCTAATTGAAGATAGTTGGCTTTATACTTATCATTGTAGACTATTGATGCAGAATGCTCCCTCTTGTCTATTTGAGCATGCTGTGTATCTCCTATGAGCATACCTTTGTCTTCAGCAGTTGGGTAGACATAAATCTTAATCTTAGGCAGATCCTTGTTTTTAGCACCTACGAAATCCAAGATTTTATCTGTGGACGTATGCATAATTTCAGATAAAGCTGAAGCCTCTGATTCGCTGATGGCCGATTGAACACTTATGAAATCAAAGTATTTAGTTGACAATACATTCACAGGTTTTTCACTATAATCAAAGAAGGCGTCCTCATCTACCTGCCAACTTCGATCAAAGCCTCCCAGCAGCATCTTTTTCATATCTCTCCTAATCTCAATGTCCATAGTCTGACTGAGCAAGCTATTATTATCAAAGTAGGATTGTAGCTGATTGAATACAGCTAATTCACTATTACCGGTTAATAAGAGAAAAGGTAAATTTTGATTTTCTGGATTGGGGTAAGATGAAACAGCCAAGACATCAGTTGTCTCTGAAAATTGGACTCCATTGAACTCAAAAGCATTACCTGAAAAGCTTAGTGGATAATGTACGGTCAATTGTTCAATCCATTTATTATGCTGAGGTGTCCCAATTAAATAGACAACATTATTCTTGATGTCTTCTCCACTTACTTCTTCTGATGATTTAAAAGAAACCTTAATCGTTCTACTTCTTCTGCCAATTTGTTTTTGGACTATCTTATCAAGTAACAATTTGTATTGGGACTTAATGGATTCACTATCTGCCCCATAGACAAAAAGGACTTCTCCTTTGTCGTAAAAATTTCTTCGCAGTTGCCATCGAGAAGGGGCTTCTTGCGGTATTTCAATTTTTGTTTCTGGTTGCTGCGCATTGTTAGGTGTACAACTGCCAGTAAACAAAAAGAAGAGAAATAAATATATGGCGACTTTCATCGAAAATAGTAATTAAGATACCTAAAGAACGGCTAATTTACTATTTATTCAGGAGCTACCTGTATCAATCGAGATGGTATCTAATAATAATTTTGGCTTGGCTATATACTTTACACACCTATCGATAAAAAAAGATAACATAAAAATGCGACCTTTCAAGTTTTGTTTATTTGGTTATGTGGTTATGTGGTTATGTGATTGATAGATTTAAGTTTTAAAAAATACGCTATCGATTATAAACGAGTCTGGTTTCTGGAAAAGTATTATACCAAGCAAACCAAAACATACGGTGATAAGGCAATCTTTCTAAAGTTCTTCCATCAGAGGCTACTAATTCTTCCTCCATTACTTTCCACAGAACCCCTTCTGAATCTTTTACTTTTCCATCTACCAAACGTTTGAACTTATGATCTTTAGATTCATATACTCTGTTAGCACCTGACTTATCTGTTACGACGACAAAATTGATTTCGCCGATTTGGTTTTGATAAACACTTTTATACTTCAAAAAGCTAGATGAAATAGCAAGTGGATCTTTTGTATAGCCATCGCTTCTAATAATTAGCACCTCATGCTTGTTATCTAATCTATCATCTAGTTTTGGGACATTAAACATAAGATTATCCGTGGCAAAATATTCTTGATAAGCGATTCCTTCTCCGTAGTCTCTGCGATGTCCTGTGTCAAGAGAAAGCACTTTAGTATCAGGATGTCGTTTTTTCCATTCTCCCCAAGTAGTAGTTACAACGGAGTGGCTGCTCAATTCTATATTCTTCTCAGTAAGAGGCCCTATGACTGGCTTACCTTCAATGGTGTTCCAAAGAGACTGCGTAGCCTTATCGTACATCAGTTTGTTAGATCTGTACAAAAATCCACTTGTACCTAGTTCATAGTTTTTACCTTCATGCACTGTATTGTATGCTATTACCGTACCACATAAGGTGCAATAAACGCCGGCAATATTTTCTCCACCTATCTCATCTACAAACATCTCATGCCATGCCAAAATACGCTTTGGATACGCCCTGTGATCACCGTTGATGGAGATTCCAAATACCACATTATCATCCTCTAAATAATCCGCTTCAAAAGCGTTTAACATGATAGGTTGCCTTAGCGGGGGAATTCCATCTTGTACTACTCCACCCCATCTCACTTCATCTAATCTGATGAGACTCTGATTTGTGCGGCCAGCAAAATACTTTTCAAATTTTGGGTCAATATTATTATATAAGGTAGCCATCCAATCACCATGATAAGCTAGAATTTCTGGCTCTTCATTCCATAACCATTCCAACCATTGGAAAATATCTCTGCCATACTTCTTCCTTGTTTTTCTTTCCAATAATTGAACAATAGGTCTTAGATCAACTCTTCCTCTAGAGAAATACATTACATCCAAAAGCATAGGTATATATCCACGCTTCCAGTCGGTATCAAATTTGGCTAAAGTTTTCTTATTATACTCTTCATCACCTAGAAAGAGAGCGGTCATGGCGTCTAAGTCTTCTTCAACTATTGCAGAATAGTTAGCCTCCTTAGGTTCTCTATACTGGCCACATGTAATAAAATGGAAACTCATGAGCACCACAAAAACTAGATAAAATGGCTTACAATGCATAATCTTGCATGATTGATTCTATTGTAAAACAGCTCACTATAGCGAATAGTTATAGTGAAAGTATCAAATAGACTACCTTTTTATGGGAAGGTTTAGTTTATTGGCTATTGCAAATAGGGTGTCTTTTAATTTGGGTTATAATCTAATCGACTTTAGCGCTTCGTCAATATTCGCTCGGACTCGATAATTCGGGTCGTAGTGTACATACTTTATCCTTTTATCTTGACCAATCAAGTAGGTTGCAGGTACAGGCATAACTGGTTCTTTGTTTCCATTTCTAAACTCGATAGGATCTCCTTTCTCTTCGGTTATATATTCATTGTATTTATCAGTTACATGAAAAAATACTTTGTAGTCTTTCATAGTCTGATGAGACTCATCAAAAAGGATTGGAAAAGTATAATTATTTTTCTTGTGTAAGGCTAGTGAATATTGTTGCTTTTGAGGACTAATCGCAATGACGCTTGCTATCCCACTGGCTTTTATTTCATTGATTTTATCTTCAAACTCTGCGAGATGCTTCCTACAAATTGAACACCAATCTGCTCGATAAAAGACCAAAATCACTGGCCCATCTTTTAGGCTTTTGTCTAAGGAAACTAGATTGCCTCGTTCATCTTCCAATTCAATATCTGGCGCAAGGTCACCTACTTTTAAACCTCCCAGCACATTATTAGGATGGTCAGCGATTCCATGTTTCGTCAAATCGTCAGTAGCCTTTTTCGTGGGCTGAGTAGCAACTGATTTTTGTTCCACTTTGGGTTGATCATTATTTGTTGGAGAACAAGAAGCAAAAGCGAAGAGGGCAAGTACGCAAATTCTATACATAATATAGGCTTGATAATTATTAATGCTTAAAGAACCTAAACATAGTAAATTTCTAGGAGTTTTTGGGCGTGCCCCATACTCCTGCAAGTGTGCAGTAGTATGCGTCAGGTCTTGCATGGCTTGGTCCCTCGTCTGCGATCTTAGCCTGGCAAAAAAGCCAGCTAAGATCTTGACGGCGACTGACACAAAGCTAGACTACATGGCTATGCTTTTGTGTCACCATTCCACCCCTTCACGCGAGGCTGTTACGAAAGTCATAAATTTTCAAGAGATAGTATTAGAATTAGCACTCTCAAAAACGAGTTAAAATTGTTTTATTTCTTAATTTAAAGTAAGAAAAAAGCAAATGGGAGAGATAAAAGGAAGTGTACGCA
>CALIEI010000036.1 GCA_938022165.1 uncultured Saprospiraceae bacterium
TCGGCTCAGAGTTTTGCCTTAAGCTTCCTTCAGATTCCACCTCACGATGGACACCCTTGCTCTTAGCTAGTGGTTAGCACTACTTACCTCCACAGTGGACTTTCACCACCTAGTTAATCCGCATGCACGGCACACGGGGCCATCACGCGAAAATGCGTGACCAGGCTGTTTCGGGGTCCGCTTTGCTCCCGTCCTGACTTCCGCTCTGCTTCAGTCACGACTGACTCCTATCGTCGTCACCCTGTCCATCCTTTGTCCAAAAAAATAATGCTTTGAAATAGAACACACGTTTTATATCAACTGCTCAAGAATTCACACATGTTCTTAGCTAAGTGTACTCCATCAAGGTTGAAAACCTCGACGATGGAACATTTAATCTACAATCACTTTTTGTCTGTACACTTCGTCTTCTGTCTTTATAAACATGTAATAAATACCCGCCAATAAGTCTGGAATGGCAAGCTCTTGAATCTGCCCACCGGCTAATTGACCTGAGCGATTCAAAACTAATTTACCTAAGTTGTCATAGATATAGATAGTCGCATCTTGATTCACCTCATCATCCATACTATATCTAATGACTCCAGTTGTTGGATTGGGGCAAATATTAATTGCTTTAAAATTTACTTGATTAGCTGTACTTCCGATAAATCCAAATCCTAATACAAAATTGTCTATCAACCACCCATCTTGCGCTGTGTCAAGCGAGTCCGAAGTCATAGTAAAACGAACTTGTAAGTTTGTAACATTCTGAGGAAGTTGCCCAGTAGGATTTCCCCAACAGATAGCCATCCAAGACAGCCCCTTTACTCCCGTTAATCCAGCCTGACCATTATGCAAAGTATCCCAAGTATAAGAACCCACCAGCTCTGGCAAAAAAGTAGTGTCATTGAAGATGTTTAACCATGACTCTCCTCCATCATAAGACACATCAATAATACCTCCATCGACACCTTCTTCAAAGTCAATTTCTTGAAACCATTCTAACTGGAGGTAAGGAAACTCATACAATGCCTTTTCGCCAAATTCTACTATAAAAGAAGCATCCGTGTTGATTGGATAAGTATTAACTGTATCTGTCATAAGCGCATTGGGAGCTGAGATCACCTCGTTTAGATTAACTTTTGCAGGTACTCCGATTTGCCATAGGCTATCAGCAGATAAGGAATCAATTTGAATAGCAAAATCTCCCGGGGTATCAAAGTTATTAAACAGCTGGCAATACAATGAAGTGGTAAAAAACAACAGAAATAAAGGAAGTAGATTTTTCATAGTTAGTTGGTTTGTTTCTCTAAAGCTAAACAAAATCGCAAATATTAAAATAGGTTTCAGTGATTAGAATTGACAAGTAATAGTCAAATAGTTATTTACTCCGCTTGATATTTATTTTTAAAAAGTAAAGTTTAGTTTTACAATCAACTTTAAAAGAACATACATTCAAAGCAATAGGAAATTGAAATTGCCATTACTAAAATATCTTTGTCAAATAATTTTGCTAACAAGCTTAATACTTTGCGCCTCATGTACAAGTAAGAAATCCTTAGTCACCATTACCAATAAAGACTTCAAAGCGTTTGTAAAATCAACAAATTACACCACCGATGCTGAAAGATATGGATGGTCTGTAGTACAAGAAGATGTCTACAATTTCAAAATCGTTAATGATGCTACCTGGATAAGACCGGATAGTTTAAGCACTACTCCAATAGATTGGCCAGTCACACAGGTTAGCTATAATGATGCAATGGCCTATTGCGCTTGGGCCAAAGTACGTCTTCCAACCTACGAAGAGTATTGGTCACTTGTAGAAAAAGATCAGCGACCTATCAATATCAGCTCTACCAAAATCTTAGCAGCAGAAAATGTAAATCTAGTCGGCAACACTTGGGATATCACTTCTACTCAAAATACCCAGGGAGAAATACGCTTAGCTGGTGGCTCATTTTTGTGCAATGAAAATTCTTGCAATGGTGCAGACCCAAACAGAAATTTATTTGTGAGTAAGGATACCGGAAACACGCACATCAGTTTTTCAGTTATTACCAAAAAGTGAAATTAACAATTACCATCTTTCTCTTTTAAGTTCACTCCTACGCATCGGCATAACATCAATTATGCGAAAGAGCTCTTCTTTTTTGAGTAAGTCTACTTGCTGTAGTTTTATTCCCGAATCTAAACCTATCAGACTTACGCTAAAATCAGATTGCGTATTTAGATTTAAGCTTCTTAGATCAGAAGTTATCGCTTGAAAATCCGTTGATGTATTCTGAACATAGTTTGTCATTTTATACTCGTTACCAACTACTTCATAGATGACAAGCTTTCGATCTTTTAATTCTTCATTGGCATTTTTGAATTCTCTGATTTGATCTAGGTATAAGCCTGAACTACTATTACTAGTAGCAATAATTAGGACGCGGTTATTCCATTGGTGCTTGTCCAAATTCTGTGCTGATAAAAACATGGTAAACATTAAAAAGAAGCTCAGAATAAAAAGACGTATCAAATATTTCATCCCCTATTATTGTTGAATAAACTTAACGATACTAGAGACCAATCCATCTATCAAAGGTAAGTCGGGATCACTGTACGTTTGCAAGTTCTTATCCTGATCTAATTCAGAGACTTTCAACACGTGATTCATATTATCGATGATTTTCAACTCTGCATTTTTTTGTGCTTCATGCAAGCTTTTGGCGTCGTCTATACTCACTTGTAAATCTGTGGTCCCTTGAATAATCATGACTGGTTTATTGAGTTTTGCAATTTCAATTCTTGGGTCATACTGAAACCAAGAATGCATATAGGGTTGTACGCTTGGACGCAATACTGAAAACAATAAAGGAGGCACATCATCTACCATCTCTCCTTTTTCAATCTTATCAAAAATGGGCGCAGCTTGCTCTGCCCAATACGGAGCTTGCACTTTTAATTGCTCCATTATTTTGTCTTTAGCTTTCATACCTGGGCCAGCAAGAGATATGAACTTTGACACCAATTTTGTCTGTGCTGCTACCATCCCGATAGTAGATCCCTCACTATGTCCAAGGATAATCAAACTTGAAAATCGATCATCTTTTGAAAGGGTATCAATCCATCCTTTTGCATCATTTATCATGTCCTCAAAACGCAGCTCACTTTCATCAATTGCTGCATCTTTGCTTGCAGCAATTCCTCTTTTATCGTAGCGCAATGAAGCGATGTTATTTTGCGTTAATTTCTCAGCTAACATCTTGAGCGAATTGTTGGTCATCATGGGATTATTACCGTTTCTATCTGTAGGTCCAGATCCAGCAATAAAAAGAACTAAGGGCTGTTTTTTATCAGTAGGAGACATCAATAATGTGCCCTGAATATTACCTTTTCCAGTGACAAGGCTCATTTCTTTTTCAATAGACTGAGCACATACAAAATGACATATAAACACTAAAAAAATCAGGTGAATTACTTTCATTCCGTATTGCTTTTAATTTATTTTATGATACTGCTCTAAGATAACAAACCTTGTCCAGAATTGAATGATCTGAGCTATAGTAAAATCTAATGTGGCAGGGATAGCAGTGATATCTAGTGCGATCATATCTGACTGAGGCAAGGATTGATGAAGGCTGAGTGCATAACGAAGACTAAGCAAGCCTATGCCGAAGCAGATATGAGGGTGCTAGATACAAACGGATAGCCCGTCCGCCACCCAAATAAAAATGGAAAAAATATAAAATTTATCAATTCAGACACAACAAAGAAAGGAATTTCTCCCATTAGTTTTTAAGCAAGTTCGGCAGCAGCAGCTTTATCTAAAAACCAAATCAAATGGCCATTGTTTGGTTCAACTAATGCAGCAGGATATTTTTTGTAGCCTTCATTTTTGTCATGGATTTCTTTGAGTTTTTCTGCTTTGTTTGCGCCTGTTACTAGAAAAACAATTTCTTTGGCGTTATTAATAACAGCTCCATTAAGAGACACTCTTTTTTGGCCAGACTCAGGATGGGTTGCCACTACGCATGACTTTTTGCTATCCCATAATGCGATCTCGTGAGGAAATATCGAAGCGGTATGTCCATCGTCACCCATACCCAAGAGGACTAAATCAAACTGAGGTACTCCAGCCACTTTAGTTAAGGAGGTGTTTAACAATTCGGCATACCTATTCGCTTCTTGTACTGGATCTATTTCACCTAAAATTCTGTGAATATTTTCTTCAGGAACATCGATGTTTGAGAACAAATGCTTGACTGTCATTTTATAATTGCTTTGTTCATCTGTAGGAGGAACGCACCGCTCATCGCCCCAATAAAAATGGATACTGGACCAGTCGATTTTATCACCAAAATCTCTTGCTAAAATATCGAAAATCACCTTCGGCGTACTCCCTCCTGATAGAGCAACATGAAACTCATTTTTGCCTTTGACAAGATCAAAAAAATAGTTAGAAAACTGGCTCGCTACTTCTTGTTTATCTTTATAAATCTTTATTTCCATTTTGTTTTTTGTAGTGTTTTGATTGGTCTAACAAATTACGCAAAAGCCTGGATCATCAGTCAGGTTTGGACCCGGAGATCTCCAGTATCCGATGCCCTCAATAAGTTCATCCGCATTCTCTGGGCCCCATACGCCAGATGCGTAACCGTACATACGCACGTC
>CALIEI010000037.1 GCA_938022165.1 uncultured Saprospiraceae bacterium
AATGATGCGGAGCAATTTTGATCTAGTAGATCAAAATAATGAAGGAACCAATGCAAACTTGCATTGGCTAGAATCATTTCAAAAAAAATATCGCCAAAAGAGTCATTTTGTGCTTTCGTGACTTTTCGGAGTGGACTCAATTTTAATCATAAATACCAAACCAGATGAAACTTGCTTGTCAGAAACATTTGTTCAACTTAGACCCTGATTTACATTATTTGAATACAGCGTATAAGTCTCCACTTTTAAAGTCTGCTGAAGAGGCTGCTATAAAATCGCTCACCAGATCAAGGAACCCACAGCTTATTTTACCTACAGATTTTTTTACCGAGAGTAAAGAGGTTAGGAATCTGTTTGGCGAACTGCTTCATGTTTCAGGACAAAACATCGCTATAATCCCATCTACTTCGTATGGCTTTTCAACAATATTTTTAAACATCAAAGGAAAGCCAAAGGGCAACGCTATTACCGTGGGTGAAGAGTTTCCCAGTGGTTATTTTGCCCTCAAAAAATGGAGTGAAGAACATGAGCAAAATTTAGTTATCGTAAAAGGTAATAAGGACTTGATACAACAAGGATCTGATTGGAATGAGCGCATTCTAGCGGCTATCAATAATGATACCTCAGTAGTTTGTATGTCTGCCATTCATTGGGCTACGGGACTCCAGTATGACCTCAAGGCCATAGGGCAAAAATGTAAATCTGTCGGAGCGAAATTTTTAATTGACGGAGCGCAAACTATCGGTGCTTTGAATGTAGATGTACAGGCTTGCCATATTGATGCATTAATTTGTGCAACTTATAAATGTCTTTATGGACCTTATTCCATGGCGCTTATGTATGTTGATGATGGTTTTTTTGGAGGTGAAGCCTTAGAAGAAGCATGGATGAATAGGGAAGGCGCAGAAGAATTTAGTAGTCTAAGTGACTATAATGAATCCTATATGCCAGCCGCTCGCAGATACAATGTAGGTCAAACGTCTAACTTTATTCTAACACCCATATTGCTCCAAGGCTTAAAGCAAATAAAAGAATGGGGCATAGATAACATTCAAGATTATTGCAAATCGCTTGCTATTCCATTTATTGCTCAAATGAAAAATCATGGGTACCAGTTTGAAGAAGAGCCCTATATCTGCTACCACTTATTTTCTGTAAAAATCAAAGATGGCAAAAGCGCTTTACTACAAGAACGCTTGCAAGCTAATAACTGTAAACTATCTCAAAGAGGAGACTATTTGCGTATTTCACTCAGCGTTTTTAATAACGAAAGCGATCTAGCCGCACTGTCTGAAGCATTAATCGAATCGCTATAAGCACCTATAAGTGAACGCAATCTAAAATTAAGCAAATTGTTTTTTTGACAATTCTCTAGTTTCCATTTTGAATAACCACTTTGTCTGCATAGATATCGTTGACAGTAAGTATGTACAAGCCATTAGTTATAATATCTACGCAGTCAACGTTAAGTCTATTTTGATCAAGTGAATAATGGATAGCAATTTCTTTTCCCGCCAAATCATACATCTTCACAGAAGCTATATCCAAAGAACTATCATCTATAATAAGATGAAACGTCCCCTTATTGGGATTTGGAAAAACCGTTGAAAGATTTATAGGGCTATTGTCTGCCGTCGATGTGATATCTCCATTACACCCAGATGTAAGTATATCTGGTGCAGATAACAAATTACTTCTCATGATACTGGCTTGTTCGGGCGTAAAAAATACGAGACAGGCAACATTCATAATATTCGAAACCATATCGATTTGATCATCTGTAGCCTCTGTACAAGTGTTCTCTTCGTAATCATCACAGAAAAAAGAGGTTCCGCATAGGGGTGTATCCTCTACAAAATCGTCTATATCACAAATATCAACTCCAGCAGCACCTACTCCAAAGGTATGTATCATACCAAAAGCGTGACCACACTCGTGCGCCATAATACCGTGACCGGTACTAGCAGGTCCAAGATTGGATCCAGTGAAACCACCTAAATCAACGGCTACACCTGGGATACTTGCTGGTTCTACAAAAGGATCTAAAGGCATGAATCCTTCAAGTGGGATACCGTAATTACTTGTAAAAAGAGTAGCGATTGTTGGCATTAACCATATGTTCAGATAACGTGTTGTATCCCAAGGAGATTTTCCGCCTAAATCATCCGACTTAAGCGCTTCCATAGGATCATTAATATCGAAATTCATGTCAACTAAGGTATTGGTAATCCCTTCTGTGGGATTGCCCATAGGATCCTCAGTAGCTAGACATAAGCGTATGCCTGTGTCACTTATCAAATCATGAAAAATCGTTTTGATAGATGCGGTATCTACTATCCCACAAAAAATATTATTTGTATTTTCTATGATACTTACAATACTATCATTGCTAAGTCTTGAACTCTCATCTGGGTACAACAAGTGAACGACCGTCCTTACACTTAATATTTCAGTTTCGTCTCCATTTGTTCGCAGTTGCACACGATCATTGTCGTATGTTATCTCTGAGACATTTGATTTGTAAAAAGATTCCGTATGACAAGAAAAGTTTTGCTGAGCATTCAAACTGCAAAACAAGAATAGAAAAAAGACAATAGTGGTATATTTCATTTTTATTAAGTTTAAGGCTTTTTCCAAAAATACGAAAAACAAAGCAATCCACTAGTTCTCAAAGAAGAAATACTTTAACTTTATATTATCAAACCTTTGACAACCTAATATTATGAAGAGCATATTTGATAAAAATGAACTTGATAAAACACTTCAAAGAATAGAAAATTTATCAAAAGATAGTATGCCGCAATGGGGAAAAATGACCGTAGCACAAATGCTTGCTCATTGCAATGTGGCCTATGATATGGCGTACACTGACAAATATCCAAAGGCTACTGGATTCAAAAAAATCATGTTGAAATTGTTTGTGAAATCAGCCGTAGTAGGTCCAAAACCATATCCTAGAAATGGACGTACAGCTCCTGAATTTTTGATTACAAATGATAGGACGTTTACTGTTGAAAAAGAAAAACTGGTAAGCTATCTCAAAAGAACTCAGGAGCTAGGTGCCGTACATTTTGAACAAAAAGAATCCAATTCATTCGGTGCTTTGACTAGTCAAGAATGGAGTACCTTATTCGGGAAACACCTGGATCATCATTTGACCCAATTTGGGGTATAGGTTAAAAAATTTGCAATTAAGATAGTTTTCACTAATCCATTTTAGCTATTACTAGTCTAGCTTTGAGATGTAGGAAATAATACAATTGGTGTTATCAGTAACACTCTATTTTTGAATAGGATTACCTAAAAATAAGGTAAGTACTCAATACCAATAAGGTAATTAATATTCCGACTAGCTTAGAATGCTTCCATGGCGTCACATCAATCTCATCGGTTATCACAGGAACATAATAGTCCTTTTCATTAACCGGCTTAATAGCGGCAAAGATCAACATGATACCGATATTGATGACAAACAAGATACCCATAACGTGCAAAAAGTGAGGATAGGCTTGTGCTTTTATTAATGATAATTGATCAGGGTCAGTAATCCCACTAGCTTTTGCCGTCTCTATAGCACTATCTATAAAGTATGGACTTAAGATCAGTAAGCTGACCAAATACATGATGACTCCACCTATCAATACAAATTTTGCTCCAATGGCCGGTACTTTTTTTGAAACCATACCCATCACAACTACGGCTAGGATAGGTACACTCAAACTCCCTAAAGCTTGCTGTATATAGGAGAATAAACCATCTGGTGCATTAGCAATCAAAGGAGCAATAAACATGGCAAGAGCAGCCACAATAAGACCAAAGAACTTACCAGCTTTTACAGTTTGCTTACCGGTAGCATTTTTATTAAAAAACTGCTTATATAAATCATGCCCAAACAAGGTAGCGCAACTATTCAATAAACTATTGAAAGAACTCAATACCGCCCCAAATAAAACAGCAGCATAAAAACCAAGGAATGCACCAGGTAAAACTTTCTTGACCAACTGGGGATAGGCTTGATCTGCATCTGATAGATTACCATCAAAAACATGCCATGCTATGACACCCGGAAGCACAACGATAACTGGGATAAGAAACTTCACAAAAGCAGCGATCATGACTCCTTTTTGTCCTTCAGCCAAACTCTTTGCGCCAAATACTCTTTGCAAAATGGATTGATTGGTTCCCCAATAATACATTTGTGCGATCATCATACCCGTAAATATTGTCCCAAAGGGAATCGAGGATTGAACATCCCCAATAAGGTTAAACTTTTCGGGATTGGCATTCCACAATTCGCTAATTCCACCTCCAAGGCTACCATTGCCGATCATCTTCAATCCGAAATACGGAATCAATAAACCACCTATCAACAAACCTACAGCATTGACTAAATCAGAAACAGCTACAGCTTTCAAACCACCAAAAATGGCATAGATGATTCCGATTACACCAATAGACCAAACACAAATGGTGATCACACTTCCTTGAGATTTTCCAAGAACTTCGGGTAAATCAAACATCGTAGAAAATGCCAAAGAACCAGAATATAAAATGGTCGGCAGTAAAACAATAGAGAAAGCAATCAAAAATAAAATAGAAAGTATGGCCTTCGTATTTTGATCAAACCTTCCTTTTATAAATTCGGGTATAGTTGTGATTCCTGACCTCATATATCTAGGCAAAAGAAATATAGCTGTTACGATCATCGCAATAGCTGCGAGTGTCTCCCACGCCATCACTAAAATCCCCTCAGAAAAAGCTTGACCATTAAGTCCTACTATTTGTTCTGCTGAAAGATTTGTAAGTAATAAAGATCCAGCTATTGTAATGGCACCAAGACTTCTGCCTCCTAGGAAATACCCATCTGCTGAGCTTTCATCATTATTCCTTGTAGCATACCATGCAATAATGGCAACCAAAAATGTAAATCCTAAAAAGGAAACAATAGCTAAAACATTCATACTGTAGATTTATTTCATTTGCTAAATAGGATCTAACCGGATTGTGATCCTACTATAAGCATAAAGATATACAATGATGTTTAAATCCATAATTTTTATTCTATTTCATATATGTTTTTGATGGATTAGTTGTGCCTATTCTTTTCAAAATATTGCTTAGTTTCGAGCCTAATCTTTTTGCAGATGGATAGATCGAATGAGAATTCAATAAGTTTAAACAAATATATTGCCTCTACTGGGAAATGCTCTAGAAGAGAAGCAGACGAACTTATTAAAGCAGGAAAGGTTACTTTGAATGGTGTAATCGCTACCCCAGGCAATAGGGTATTTGATGGTGATATAGTGCTGTTAGACGGTCAATCCCTACAAGACAAACCCAAGCCTGTCTATATTATTTTCAATAAACCAAAAGGCATTATCTGTACCACTGATTTGCGAGAGCAAAACAATATCATAGAATACATCAATTATCATGAGCGACTTTTTCCAATTGGACGATTAGATAAGCCCTCTGAAGGCTTAATTTTTTTGACCAATGATGGAGATATAGTCAACAAAATACTACGCGCTGGAAATCAACATGAGAAGGAGTATATTGTCACAGTAAAGCAACCCGTCGATCATAATTTCTTGAATAAAATATCCAATGGTGTACCCATCCTTGATACGGTTACCAAGCGATGTGTAGTAGAGCGAATCAACAAATTTACCTTCCGGATTATACTTGTACAAGGACTCAATCGCCAGATCAGGCGTATGTGCGAATACTTCAACTACGATGTGATTGCACTAAAGCGAGTAAGAATCATGAATATAAAAATTGGAAATTTACCCACCGGCCAATGGCGAGAATTTAGTAAAGCAGAGCTTGAAGTTTTGCGTGCCTCCCTTAAAGACTCATCTAAGATTTCAGAGGCAGAAACGAAGCGGAAAAAATGAGTTATCAATGATCAATATTTAATTATCAAATTTCAATTTTCAATGATTAATTATCAGTGATTAATTTGTGTTACTTAAGAAGTACCATAATTGAAAATTGCACATTGCATATTGGTCATTGCGCATTGGATATGCCCATTGCCCATTGAACAGTGCACATTAAAAAATTGCACATTGATCATTGATTATTGCACATTAAAAAATTGCACATTGGTCATTGCACATTGGATATGCCCAAAAAAGGTTGACAAGGATTTGGTTTATATAAACTTGTTAAATTTGATAATATGTCTAAGAAACAAGCCAAATCAGGTAAGATCCGTCGAAGCTTTACAGAAGCAGTTAAAAAAGCAATAGTAAAGGATATAGATACAGGATTAAGTAAATCGGAAGCTTCGCGTAAGTACAAAGTATCTAAAACCTCTATTTACAATTGGCTAAATATCTATTCTACAAAATTTGAGAAGTCTAAAATGGTGAAAATTCAGACTGTAGAAGAATCTGAATCTTATCCTGAAATGCATGCAAAGATAGATGAGCTTTATAGCCTGTTAGGTCGAATTCAAACGGAGAATTTATACTTACATAAGCTAGTTGATTATGCATCTCAAGAACTAAATATAGATATAAAAAAAAGTTTTGCAAACCAGTCATCCGTATTTTCAAAGTCGAAAAAATCGAAGTGAAGATGGAGTACTTGTATAATAGTGCAGGAATCAGTAGACAGGCTTACTCTAAGTGGGATAATTATGTCAGTAAAAAGATTAGTAGAGACAAGGACGTTGTTAAGCTAGCAAAGCTGGTTAAGAAAAAACACTTGCCAGGCTCTGGCGTGCGTCCACTTTACAATTATATTCGAGCAAATCCAGAGTTTAGTTCACAGTTATTAGGGGTTGGGAAACATAAATTCGAAGGTATTTGTCACAATCATGGTATGCGCATTATTACGAAGAAATACATCCCTAAAACCACTATTCATGGGGCTTACACCTTTCAAAATAAAATAGAAGGGAAAATTATTTATGGAGTAAATAAGATATTAGTAAGTGATATTTGCTACCTGTTTGGAATATATGGAAATCTAATTGGTTATGCTACTACATGTATTGATGTATATAGTAGATACTTATTAGGTTTAGTTTTTTCACGCACACTGAAGGCTGTAGATACTGTGATGCCTATTCTTAAGCAAGCTTTTAAAACAAGGGGTATGAAGACTTTTGAAGATACTTATTTTCACTCAGATCAAGGAAAGCAATATGTTGAAAAGAACTTTATCAAAAGTCTTCGTAAAAGAAATATTGAATCTTCAATGGGTAAGAGTTGTTATGAAAACCCATTTGCAGAATCATTTAACGATACTCTAAAAAATCATATGCTTAATGAGTATGATTTCGAAAATTTTAAACAGCTAAAAAGAAAAGAACAATTCATTAAATATGTGTATAATCACAATAAGACTCATAGTTCTATTGGTAATATAACTCCATCCCAATTTGAACGAAATCTACTAAATGTAGAAATGAAAAATAGAATTGGACTAGAAATGAAAACAATTAATTAACTTTAAACCACAAACGCGTAGCATATTTTTTAGATTGTCCCCTTATAAACAAGGGGGCGGGCAATCTAAAAAACATGATACGCACATGAAAAAATATTTTGTAACCTAAGTTGTTGTAAACTTCTTTTTTGTCAACTTTTTTTGGGCGGAACCACATTGGTCATTGAAAATTACACATTGGTCATTGCACATTAAAAAATTGCACATTGAAAATTGTTCATTGAACATTAATCATTAATAATTAATTACCCCCTTTTTGCATAATATCTGAAAATACCTAGGATGCTGATCCATGGGGGATTGGCTACGCTGTATTTTTCAATAACTTCTTCAGAAGTAACTAATTGTGAAACGCGTTTTTCCAACCAATCACCAAAAGCAAAAACAGATTTTGTAGGATCTGAATTTTGTTGAAATAAACCATAAGTAAATTCTTCCCAAACATCAATTTCAGATTTTAAATCTTTTAAGTGCTTAATAGCATCATCAAAGATACCGAAGTGACTGATGTATAATACTTCAGGAGATTCGGCAATTAGGATATCTAAACTTTCTCGCCAATGTTCAAAATTTATATCCGGAGGCGGGCAAGGCGGAAAGGCTGGACCACCTTTCATTCTGATGCCAGCGACATCACCGCAAACAACTCCATATGGTGTATGCCAGGCGATATGATGTACTGCATGCCCAGGGCTAAAAAGTGCTCGTATAGTCTGCCCATAAATGGTAAAGCTTTCTTGATGATCAGCTATAACTAATTGACTAGCAGGTATTGGTTTGATTTGTCCCCATAGCAAATCCATCTGACCTCCATATATTTTAGTGGCAGAATGAATGAGTTTGCTGGGATCGACTAGGTGCTTTTCTCCTTTTGCATGAACATAAATAGTGGCGCCTTGTTCCGCAAAATACCATGCCGCTCCTGCATGATCAAGATGGATATGTGTCAAAAAAACATGCTTTATGTCACTTGCTCTATATCCTAAATTGGCGAGTCCTTCTTCTAATTTTGGCAGACAACTATGAGGACCCGTTTCAAATAAAATTGGCCCTTCCGGTGTTTCCATTATAAAAACAGCAACGGACTCCGCCCTCCCCATAAAGTGGAGGTCAATTAATTTAATGCTCATGAACTTTTTTTCTTGTTTGAAGTGTTTCGATGGTATAGCCATTCAGAAAACTAGCGGTATCCATCTTTTTGCGGCCTTGCATTTTAAGTTCTTTGATTTCTATGAATCCATCCTGCGCCGCTATCCGAAGTTTTTTCTTTTGATCCGTTTCTATAGTACCCGGCTCTAGTGAATGAGATGAAATCATAGCATGCGCCTTGAATATATCTAGCTGTTTACCATCAAGGGTAGTCCAAGCGGCAGGATAAGGGCTCAAGCCTCTAATAAAATTAAATACTTCGAAGGTGGGTTTATTGAAATCTATTTCGCAAGTGTGATGAAAAATCTTTGGCGCTTTGGAAACCATACTAGCATCTTGGGGAGTAAAACTAACCTCGCCTTTAGCCACTAAATTCACAGTTTGCAGTATGACTTTTGCGGCGAGGTGCATCATTTTGTCATGCACTTCTCCAGCGGTATCCATGGGCTCGATGGCTAATGGACTTTGCAAAACGATATCTCCTGTATCTATCTCATGTTTAAGTTTGAATGAAGTAACACCCGTTTCTAAATCGCCGTTTATGACTGCCCAATTTATAGGAGCAGCACCTCTATATTTAGGTAGGAGAGAGCCATGTAAGTTGAAAGTACCCAAAGGTGGCATATCCCAAACTACAGTAGGTAGCATTCTGAAAGCAACTACTATTTGGAGGTCAGCTTTCAAGGCTTTAAGTTCTTCTAGAAAAGGCTCCGCTTTTAAATTAGGTGGTTGCAGAATGGGAATACCCTCTTTTTGAGCATATTTTTTGACAGCAGATTCGATTAGCTTCTTACCCCCTCGACCTCCTTTTTTATCTGTAGAAGTAATTACCCCAACTACCTCATGTTCAGATTGATGAATAGCCGCAAGACTATGGACGGCAAATTCTGGCGTCCCCATAAAGACGATTCTCAATTTCTTCATTTCTTCAAACTTTAGCCACAAAGAAAAGGAAAACTATGCTTAAAATATCTTAAACATAAAATTTTGGATAAGCGCTGTGAGGAGGTGCCCATCGTGAAGCCCGGTAGATCTAGGATGGGCAGACACAGGATTACTGTGATATACACTAGAATTCGGAATTGACCCTGTGGCCGAACGAAAAGTGAGCCTCCGATCATAGCGACTCCGCCCTTTTTTGGCGGAGATAGCCCCTGAAACCACACTACAAACAAATATAAAGAACTATAATACGTTAGTTCACAGGAATATTGTACTTTTACTAGTCATGTTCGACTTTGAATTCACTAAAGTTAAATCGAGTTAAAATGAATAGGTTTTTCAGTTTTATGATCTTTTTCATGAGTATCACATGGTGCTCTGCTCAAATGGCTACTCTTGAAGGCTATGTGTATGAAAATAATAACCGTGGTTATCTGAATCGAGTAAAAATCGAGATTAAAGAAGATGGGGGTTCGTTTTCCACTAAAGCCTTGACCAATAGAGATGGGTTTTTTACCTGTGAGTTACCGCAAGGCAAAGATTTTACCTTGGTTGCGACTAAAGACGTATTTGAATACAAGGATATGACCGTGTCCACAAAATCGGGGAAACCCAAAGTGTATGCTAAGGTGGAGATGATTCGTGAACCTGGTTTTCTGTTTGAGGTGACTCTAGCGGAGAAATATTATGAAGGAAAAGAGTCTGTAGATGCTATTAGTGATGCACTGATCGAAATCTACAACAACACTGCGGATACTTCTGTATTGGTCTTGTCAAAACATCCTAGCCATACTTTCAATTACACTTTTGAGCAAGGCAATCATTACACAGTGATGATTAGAAAAGAGGGTTATTTTACAAAAAGGTTGGAAGCGTTTGTGAATGTAGATGGCTGTATTATGTGCTTTGAAGGGATAGATGAAATCCAACCGGGACAACCGGGCATCGCTGACAATCTAACTGCGGGGCACCATATGGGTGTATTGGTCGCGAATGTCGAACTAGAAGAAATCAGGGTTGGAGAGGCGATTAAAATAGAAAATATCTATTACAATCTTGGTAAAAGTGAGATTAGAGATGATGCTAAAAAGCCATTGGATAACTTGATCCATGTCTTAAAGAATAATCCATCATTGATGGTAGAACTTGGTTCGCATACGGATTCACAAGGAAATGATGAAAGCAACTATAAACTATCGTCAGAAAGGGCACAATCTGCTGTCGAGTATATTCTAGACAATAGTAATATAAGAAAAGGGAGAATTCAAGCACGAGGATACGGAGAAACGGACCTTGTAAATGGGTGCAAAAATGGAGTTAAATGTAGTGATCGTAAGCATCAACAAAACCGTAGAACGGAATTGAAGATAGTAGGAATAGCTGATTATGACCCGTTTAAGGACAAGTCCTTGGCTGATATCATCAGAGAAGAAAAATTTGATGAAACGCTAGTTGCGATTCAAGATCAGGAGGTTGTGCAATTTAGTGAAGGAGAAATACCTGAAGAGGTTCTGGCGCAAGCTGAAGGAAGGGCGCCTAACAAAAGCACTAGTAAGCCTGCCATGCCACCAGCACCAACTTCTAGACCATCCACTTCAGCTCCAATAGCTCAAGTGCCAAATGACACAAAACCCAATATGCCTAGCGCTGAAATAGAAAATCCTATATATAGCAATGCACCTGTGGGAGAGAATGAGCCTGAGTTTGATTTGAATCTAAATACGAGTACAAAATCAAACGCCGGTACTAGTGTACAAGAGGGAGAATTTGAAATCATCAACGAGAAAAAGTATACGATGCCTCAAAGTGTCTCTAAGGCTTACACTGGTTTTGTGGTAGAATTTTTTAGATCAAAAGTTGCTTTACCGGCTTCGCATGAAATATTCAAAAAGCATGGCAATATTGTTACTGATACACTTGGTGATGGCTCTGTGAGCTATATGCTAGGCAATTTTAAAAGCAAGACAGACGCTGAAAAATTCATGAGATTTGTAATAGCGCCCCAATATGAAAACTCGAAAGTTATTTCATATCAAAAGGGGAGTAGATCTTAAAAAGTAAAATAGTGAATACACTAAGCCTAACATCTAAAGATCAACTTCAATTGCATGCTGTCAAGTGGCAAGTAGGTTCTCCTAAGTTTAATGTCTGCCTTATTCATGGCCTAGGAGAGCACTGCGAAAGATATGGGCATGTAGCCGAATTCTTTAATCAGCATGGAGGTAGCGTCTATGCCATGGATCATAGAGGCCATGGCAAGTCTGAAGGAGCTAGAGGCTGTGGCCCTGATCTGGATGCATTTCTTGATGACATCGGATTATTGATTTCTCAAATGAAATCTGAGCATGATCTTCCTTGGATTTTCTATGCGCATAGTATGGGAGCTAACTTAAGCCTAAATTATGTAATCAGAAGAAACCCAGATTGCAAAGCTATTATTGCGACTGGGAGCTGGATCACACTTGAAAACACACCTGGAGCGGCACTTGTATTTGTAGCTAATTTGATAAATCGCTTCGGAGGATTCACAAAGGACAGTGAAATAGACCCTAGTCACATCTCTACCGATCCTAAAGAGGTAGAAAAATATATAAATGACCCGCTTAATCATGGTAAAATATCCAGCAAGGCGGGTATGGCACTTTATTATTCGGGAAAGTACTTACATGACTACACTGGAGGCATGAAGATACCTACCTTAATGATGCATGCTCGGGAGGACAAGCTTACGCTAGCCTCTGGTTCTGAACAGTTTAGCAAAAACAATCCTGATAATGTAACTTTAAAGCTTTGGGATGGCGTGTATCATGAGATGCACAATGATGTAAATAGAGAAGAGCTGTTTGCTTTTATCTGGAAATGGCTATCAGAAGACAAAAAAATCGTCTAGAATTTTGGAATAGCCTTATAGAATGCTAACTTGCCAATTCCAAAGAAACAATTTCAACAATTTTTACTGTGAAACTATCATTTATCCGAACATCTTCGTGTAAAACGGAGTATAAACACAAATATGTTAGTTTTTTATATTGTTATTGTATGCTTTGCCATTGGTGGTACCACCATATTTTTAGGAGGTAATAAGAGATTTAGACTTTAAATTCTCTTTTCAAACCACTTATCGTTATTGCTATCAAGTAACTTCAATTTTTTTCCTTCCTTCGTAAATAAAGTGGCAGCGAGTTCTGCAATCATCTTTGTTTCTGTCTTATTCTGTCTTTTCTTTTTGTTAGGTTTGAAGTAGTTCTTCACGAAGTGTGTATCAAAATGCCCACTTGTAAATGCCTTATGACGCATAGCAAATAATCCAAAATCTAGTGTGGTTTCTATTCCTTCAATTTTGTAATTCTCTATAGCCGTTTTCATGCCCTCTATAGCCTCATTTCGTGTTTCGCCATAAACGACCAGTTTAGCAATCATTGGATCATAGTGAATAGGGATGGTCATTCCTTTCTTGAATGCATCATCTACTCTTACATTTGGTCCAGTAGGAGTACTGTACTCCGTAAGTGTACCGATACTTGGTAAGAAGTTATTGTTTGGATCTTCCGCATATACACGTAGTTCTACGGCATGCCCCTTGATCTTTAAATCATCTTGCGTGAAGGTGAGTTTCTTTCCTCTAGCGACTAGTATTTGTTGTTTTACCAAATCTATACCTGTGATCATCTCTGTGACAGGATGCTCTACCTGAAGGCGAGTATTCATTTCTAGGAAGTAAAAATTCTTGTTTTCGTCAAGCAAGAACTCTACCGTTCCTGCCCCTTCGTATTTGCACGATTTAGCTACTCGTATAGCCGCTTCGCCCATTTCTGTTCTTAGTTTTTCATCTAGTACAGCAGAAGGTGCTTCTTCTACTACTTTTTGATGACGACGTTGTATGCTACATTCTCTCTCAAACAAGTGAACACAATTGCCATGACTATCTGCAAGTACTTGTATTTCGATGTGTCTTGGCGAAGCAACATACTTTTCTATAAAAACCGCTCCATCTCCAAAGGCAGAAACCGCTTCACTTACTGCTCTATTCATTTGCTCGATGAACTCTTCTTCTTGCTCTACTATACGCATCCCTTTACCGCCACCTCCAGCAGAAGCCTTGATCAGAATCGGATACCCAATTTCTTTAGCTATCTTTTTTGCTGCCTTTACATCCGTTATGGCTTTATCGACACCAGGCACCATAGGTATATTATATTTCTTAACGGCGTCTTTAGCGTCCAGCTTGCTACCCATTATTTTGATAGAGTAGGGTGTAGGCCCAATAAATTTTATGCCTGCCTTAGTCACCGCTTTGGCAAACTTTGCATTCTCACTTAGGAATCCATAGCCAGGGTGTATTCCATCCACATTTAGATCCTTACAAACTTGTATAATTTTCTTTTGATTGAGGTAGGATTCTGCTGAAGGAGCAGGCCCAACACATACAGCCTCATCTGCAAAATATACATGAGGCGTATCACGATCCGCTTCAGAGAAAATGGCAACAGTCTTGATGCCCATTTCTTTGGCGGTACGCATAATTCTTAGTGCAATCTCTCCTCTATTGGCTACGAGAATCTTTTTCATAAATCAATTTCTTTTCTGGCTCGAAATTACAAAAAAAATGGCGGCCTCTAGTTCAGAAGCCGCCAATTATATTTGGATATATTTTGGTTCTATCTCAATACGTACATATCTGTTTGTCTTATACAGCGCGTTAATTTCCCTTTCAGTTGATCTGCTGCGTCAAACACTAGTTCACTATCTGAAGGAAAACGCACGGGCGCTCCACCCAAACGGCACTTTACCGCATTCGTAAGGGCTCTCTTATCCCCTATAAATGTAGAAGCAATGTTCTCAAAATCTATAGTAGACGACACATAGTCAGAGTCTATAAGCGTCTTACTCGCAGCGTCATAAAAACTCACTCTTGCATTTACAAAAGCTGACTTAGTCTGATAAGTATCTATCACATCTGCACTTACAGTGTATGGTACTTTTACTTCTTTGATTACAGTCACCGTTTCTGGATTCGTATTGCTTACTACTTTACCTTCCGCATTCTTTTTATCTACAGAAGTACTCGTACTCGCCACAAGCTTTTCTACTTCTTTTTTCTCGATTCTCTCCAGCGTTTTAGTTAAGGTATAAAACTTTTCATCATACCTTTCTGGACTGACATCTATATCAGTTAAATCGATGATCACTTTATAATCTATGTCCGCAGGAGCATTATGCGCCTTATAGTAGTGTGTCCAAAAATCATCAAGGTTCCTTTCGTTAAACGCTAATAAGGCATCTTCAAAACCTAATGGTATTATCGCAAAAGAACTATTCCTCATCTCAAGTATTACTTTATCAAGTCCCATTTCGTATGCATCATCTAGTAGCGAACGATTGTCTTTGTAGGTCTCAAAGTAATTTCTTATTAATGTAAATTTTTTATGCGCAGATCTTGCAGCTCCTTTATCACCGTTTCTTGCGTCTTCCATTTTTCGCATTCCGAGTTGGTAGTAGTATTCCGCAGCCTTCTTACGAGAAGCTATTTCTAGTGGCAATATTTTTACAAATCTAAAGTCAGCCTTGTATCTGGTTTTGGTTGCCACTAGTGGCAAATATGGCGATATCAATTCTTGTCTGTTTTTGATATCGTTGTGTAGTTTGTTAATTCTTACCCAATTGGCAGCCTGTCCTTCAGCTTCTAGTGCTGCAATCTGATTCATATCACGCGCAGTGATCTTTCTGAATGCTTCTTCAACTACAATAATGTCCTTCTCACGCTTCTTCTTTTTCTTTCTAAGGTTTTTGATCGCGGTGTAGACAGCCTCATCATAGTCCCCTTCTTGCAACAAGTTAGAAGGAGTACTACAATTGAACATTAATAGTGCTAGCATAAAACTTAGCCCGGTCATTAATCTTACATCTTTCATAATCTAACTTTTAAAGGTTAACTAATAATTCTTATACCTAAATTACGTTAGATTCCCCCTAATAAAGTACTAAGGCCAGGTTAAACGGATAGGTTAAAAAGTTAATTTGTATTACGAAAGGACACAATTGTATTAAGAAACTGTTAGTGTAGAAAATCAGAAAACTATTTTTGATGTTTTTTCATTGTTTTGGGGCCGTCCACATCGCTATCGCTTGTGGTCAGGCTCTCTGCTATATTCCATTTTTTTCCTTACCAGTCAAAAAAATGGAATGCCGCTGCCGATCCTTCGTCCAGACGAGCTTAGGCTATACGCCACGCGTTTATTATTAGGTCTCTAGCTGTCTAGCAGTCTAGCTTTCTAGAGGTGTCTAGGATTCTAGTTGAAGATTTGAACAGAACGAACATTTTTTATTCCGCCCCGACCTTTCTGAGTTGTGCAGACACTTTAGGACATGTATTCTTTTTTGGTTATGATACTAGGGGCAAAGCCACAAGATTGTTTATTATGCCTCTTTGGGGCTTAAACTCTTTTTCCTAGGCAAGAATAATCTGGCATGGATAAACGTCTAACGTCTAACGTCTAATAGCTAACGGCTAACAGTTAACACCTAGAATCGATACCCCAATTTAAAACTAGTATATAGATCAATACCAGCAGTTGTACTAAGATTGCTAAATGTTAGCCGAACTGGATCACTTCCATTATTAAATGCTCTGCCGGCACCACCGCTGAATTCAAACAAAATACCATTATCACCTACCCATTTAAATCCACCATTAAATCCTAAGGCAAAATATCGTTCCGTAAATTTAAATGTACTTCCATTAAAATTTGTTTCAGTTGACTTTAGCCTTCTTGGTCCCAGATATATTCCTGCAAACCAGCGATCACCTCCAAGATCTTCGTTAAAATAATATTTGCCCGCTAGTCTAAATCTATATCCATTTCTGGTTAAATCAAAACCAAAACTTCCATTTAAAATACCTAAAGCGCCGCCAAATTCTATATTAGATGTTAATTCCAGACCATAGTTTTTGCTAACTACATATTCAACAGATAAATCTGGTCTATTGAATAAAAATCCTAAGGGATTTGTGCCTATTTCAACCTGTGCAGATAGGGGAGTTGCAGCAAAAGAAAAAAGAATTGCTAAACAAAATAAAATGTGTTTTCTCATAGGTCGATTATTCTAGAAATTGAAAATAAATAAAAATATTTACATTAACTAACTATGAGTCCACTCCGGAAAGTAGCGGATTGCAAAAAATAGGCTATTTTGGATGAGATTTTTTTATTTTCGAAATTCAGTGATGCTTGTGCGACAACTTGTTGGCGTGCCTGAGCATCAGTGGATTGAGGAAATGAATAATATCGCCAAAAGAGTCATTTTGTGCTTTCGTGACTTTTCGGAGTGGACTCAACTATGACTGGTAAACGGATGATATGCGTCAACTATTTTCTTATACTTGTGTAAATTCTATTATAAAAGTACTAGCTATTTTTTTCTTCTATGACTTGAACAAGATTTAAGATATTATCTACTGCAAGCTTCATGTCTTTTACAGATATCCATTCTCGTACAGAATGGATTCCTTGCATTCCCGTAAATAGATTCGGACAAGGCAATCCCATAAAAGATAATCTAGAACCATCAGTACCACCGCGTATGCTCTCTTTTCGAACTTCTAATCCTGTTCTCCGAATGGCTTCTTCGGCATACTCCATGATATAAGGCTTTGTATCGAGCACTTCCTTCATATTTCTATACTGCTCTGATATGCTTACTTCTGCTTTTGAGTTTGGATAATTCTTCATTACCTCATCTACAGTTTTCTTAAGTAGATCGCCTTTTTCAACTAGGAGAGGAGTAGTAAAATCTCTAAGTATAAACTTTAAAGTTGCTCTCTCAAGAACACCTTCCATAGAAGTAGGGTGGATAAATCCTTCCTTACCAGAAGTCACTTCAGGGCATAGTTTATCTTTAGGAAGGCTTGCTATTATTTCTGATGCGATTTTCATCGCGTTCTCCATTTTATTCTTAGCATATCCCGGATGTGCAGAACGGCCAGTGATCTCTACTACAGCACCATCAGCAGAAAAGGTTTCATCTTCTACACCTCCAGCAGCACCACCATCTAAAGTATAACCAAAATCTGCTCCTAGTTTTTCTATGTCTACATTGTTTACGCCTCTTCCTACTTCTTCATCAGGAGTGAATAGTATTCTGATTTTACCATGCTTCAGTTGTGGGTTATTGACTAATTGGTATGCTGCATCCATGATTTCAGCAACACCTGATTTATCATCTGCTCCCAGCAAGGTGTTACCAGAAGTAGTAATAATCTCTTCTCCAATTTGATTTTTCAAATGAGGGAAATGTTCTGGCTTAATGGTAGCTTCTTTATTTAATGGCAATTCTATATTTCCTCCTTGATAGTTTGTATGTACTATCGGTTTGACACCTGTTCCACTACAATCTGGAGCTGTATCTACGTGCGAACAAAAACAAACAGTTGGGACGCCAGACTTATTTGTATTGGCAGGCACAGTGGCATAGACATAGCCATGCTCATCCATATGTGCATCTTCTATTCCCATCTCTTTCAACTCCTGAACTAAGATCTTAGATAAATCTTTTTGTTTTTCAGTTGTTGGGAATCTCTCAATAGGAGCATTTGGATCAGACTGCGTGTCGATTTGAACGTACCTTAAAAATCTTTCTTTAACTGTATAGTTCATTAGTTGTCTTTATTTAGATTGAATTATTATCAATAATACTACTATAGTATTTTGCTGATGCTTTTGGTGTTCTTTTTTGTGTTTCGAAATCCACATGCACCATACCAAATCTTTTTTCATATCCTGATGCCCATTCAAAATTATCAAAGAGCGACCATGCAAAATAACCTCTCAGATCTACTCCTGATTCGATGGCTTCTTGGCAAGCTTCGAGATACGTCTTGAAAAAATGTACTCTGTGTTGATCATCTACTTCACCATTTTCAACTTTATCATCGTATGCACAACCATTTTCAGTAATGTAAATGGGAGGATTGTTGTACCTCTTCTTAATCCACTGCAAAAGGTTTCTGCAGCCCCAAGGAACAACGGCCCATTTCATGGAGGTTAATTTCCAATCGGGATCAATAGAAAGTTCAACTTCTTGATCTTCATTTAGTCCACCATTCCCATGTACATCAGCTTCCACATTTTTTCCGGTTGCATCTGTGGCAAACATGGTCGTATAATGGTTGAGTCCAAAAAAATCTGATGAGCCTAAAAGCAAATTTCTGGTTTCTGCGTCGATACTAGGAAGTCTATCTCCTAATCTCGCCTTCATCACCTCTGGATAGTCTCCTTTATAGATTGGATCTGCAAACCAAGCCAAGAAGAATTCCAACGCACGTTCTGCCGCTTCAATGTCTTCTGGTTTATCTGATTTTGGTTCTCGCCAATCACAATTATTAGTAATACCAATAACTCCTTTTTGTGAAGACTGAAATTTTTCTCGATAGACTTTTACTGCCTTGCCATGCGCTAGGAGAATATTATGCCCTGCCAGATAAGGTTCTGAATTAGAAATTCTACCCGGCGCAAAAACGCCTTGTCCATATCCTAAGATAGCAATCACCCAAGCTTCATTAATCGTGATCCAATTCTTGACTCTATCTCCAAATCTTTCAAAACATAATTCTGCATATTCTGCAAATAGATCTGAAATATTATCACCTAACCAGCCGTCTTCTTCAAACTGCAAGGCTAAGGGTAAGTCCCAGTGATATAAGGTAACCCATGGTATAATATCATGCTCCAATAAGCAATCTATTAAATCACTATAAAACTGAATACCTTTTTCATTGATTGAGTTCTTTCTACCGTTGGCAAATATCCTAGGCCACGATATCGAAAAGCGATAAGCCTTGATACCTAGTTCTTTCATCAACTTGACGTCTTCTCTAAATTTATTATAATGATCGCAGGCTATATTGCCGTTTTCGTTTTTGGCTACTTTTCCCGGTATTTCGCAGAACGCATCCCATATAGAAGGTCCTTTACCGTCGCTTAAGTGAGCCCCCTCAATTTGATAGGCAGAGGTAGCGGCACCCCAAATAAAATTTTCTGGAAATCTCATGCCGCAAATGTAATCAATGACATTGAAATAATAAGTGATTATGGATGGTAAAGGTGTTTAGAGAGATGTTTAGCTGTCTAGCTGTCTAGCCGTCTAGCTGTCTAGCTGTCTAGCTGTCTAGGGAGCTAAGGTCTAAAGTCTAAAAGGTGCTTTTAGCAATCAGATTGTCTCAATCAACGATTCAACAAATCAGTGCATTAACAAATAACCAAATAATAAGATCAACTATTCAGTACTATCGCTAAAAAAATGGAAAAGTTTGTCATCGACTAGATGAGAGAAATCAAAACGATATTTAAGAGCAATATCTGCAATGCTATTCTTCTCGGTTAAAGAATAATCACTTTTATGTTTTACTTGTCTTCTATATCCAATTTCGATGGTTGTAATCTCTGTGATATTGTAGCCTGCAACGATCTTAAATACGTTGCCTGAAATATTTTGTGTTTGAAATTTACTATTCATCCGTAAAAACAATTCATAAAATCCCGCAGCATACATTTTTGTTTTACCTTCTTCTTTTTTTATCGGATGCTTGAATGTCATTCTATAACGTAAGCGGTTTGAAAATTTAGTGCCCTCAATGAATGCATCTTCTGTTACATCCTCAGGAATTGTCATAATCCCCGTGAATCTATGTTCTAGTCTAAAGCGATTCACCAACTTTAAATCATCGAATTTATTTGTAAATCCAAATTCTGTGAATATATCACTTCGAGGAACTGAAATGTATCGATCAGGTTGATTTGCTGCAAAATTTCTGGAGTATGTATAGCCTAAACCCGCAACGATAAAATCATTTATTTTATAATGACCTCTGGCTCTAAGAATAATCTTTTGCCAGCTTTCTAAAAAATCGTAACGTCTAAGACTAATTTGAGAATTGATGTAGAACCTATCGCTTAGATCAGTTTTTACCTTTAGAGACCACCATGTATTGAAGTGGTTCTCTTCATTCATTTGAGCAGTCAGTACTGTACTCGTTATGAAAAGCAAAATAAAGATATGTAGTCGAGTTGACCTCATTTAGTATTCTAAAATTATTCTCGCTTTTACGAAACAAATTTTACACCAAAAATTAAGCTAACTGTCTATATATCAATTGGTTTTGATTCGTACTGTTGATAAAGTCAAGAGCCTATATATGTAGATAATATTTATTCTAGACGTATTTAGATAGTTCTTTCACAAAGAAATTAAATTCAAATTGCGAACCTAAAATTCGTTTCGTTCGCAGAAGATTTTACTACATTTGATCAAGCAAAAATCATGGTATATAATAAATTTGTATATGTGTTATTTCAAGTACTTTTAAGAATACTCAACAAGATAATTACATGAAAGTAAAAACAGACATATATAAGCATCTCAAGAGTAAGCAATTCAAGCCAGTTTATCTTTTACATGGTGAGGAGAGCTATAAATTGGATGTTCTTGTTCAAGCGTTTGAAGACCAAGTCCTAAGTGAAAGTGAAAAGTCTTTTAACCTTACTATTTGGTATGGTAAAGATGCGACGGCTACACAAATAGTTGATTCGTGTATGCGCTATCCTATGATGTCTGAGCATCAACTAATCATCTTGAAAGAGGCTCAAGACATGAAAACCATAAATGATTTGGCGGGATACCTTAAAAGCCCTGTACCAACTACGGTTTTTGTCATTCTTTACAAGCATGGTAAGCTTGACATGAGAAAATCCCTAGGAAAGGCAATCAAAGCAAAAGGAGAGATATTTGAATCAAAGAAGCTTTACGATAATGAAGTGCCTAAATGGATCATTAATTATGTTGATCAAAAAGGATATAGTATAATAGACCGCAATGCCATGTTAATTGCAAATCATTTAGGAACGGATTTATTAAAGATCTCAAATGAACTAGATAAGCTATTTATACTACTTCCAAAGGGATCAGTAATAGATGACAAGTTCATTGAAAAACATATTGGAATAAGCAAAGATTTTAATGTGTTTGAATTGCAAGACGCCATAGCTGCGAGGGATTTAGGCAAAGCACATCAAATAGTTAATTACTTTGTCAACAACCCTAAGAAAAACCCTGCAGTTGTTGTTATTAATGGACTATTTAGCTTTTATTCCAGATTGTATAAATCTATTTCTTTTATGAAAAAGAATGATACTGATTTGGCTAAGGAGTTGGGGTTTTCTCCTCGTAATGAATATGCTGCTAGGTTTATGGTTAGAAATTTTCGTCAAGCGGTTAAATCATATGCAAAGCATGAGATAGAAGATGCATTGATAGATATTTCAGAATATGATCTAAGATCAAAAGGGGTAGGGAATGCAGGTACAGATCATGGTCAGCTATTGCAGGAACTAATATATAAATTGGTCGCTGTCAAGACTCCGGCTTAAATACTTACTACTTCTTGTTAATATTTTAAACTTTCTTTCCGTTAAACTTGTATCGTATATATAAATGGCTTTAATTTGTAGAGATGAATAATTTAACAGCAAATAATAATTTTTCTTGGTGGTGGTCTTTGACTAATCGGATTCCCGAATAGCGAAGCTACTATTATCATATATAGAAAAAGGCTTATCGTTAATTCGGTAAGCCTTTTTTTATTGCACGGTATTTGCAAAACATATAATTAACATGGCTTTAATATCCAAAGTCAATCCTAGATTGATAAAAACTTTAACCACAACTGTTATGGGTGATACCCATACTCCAGTCTCGATCTTTCTTAAACTGAGAGATAAGTATAAGTCTGTGCTTATGCTAGAAGCCAATGATTTTACTAGCAAAGAAGATTGTAAATCTTATATCGCCGTAGATATAGTCGATGAGTTCATAGTAAAGAATGGTCACATATCTATATTCAGTTCTGGTGATTGTATAAGCACTACGCAAATAAATAATCGACAAGAAGTTGTTGATGGTTTGCAGTCCTTTTTAAATGAGCATAAGTGCGATGTCGATGGCGTATTTAATGGATGCTTTGGTCATACCAATTTTGAAGCAGTAGAATACTTTGAAGATTTAAAATTTAATCATCAGAAAGAGAACGCTGATATACCTGCTATTCGATACGCTACTTTTAAGTTTATACTTGAGTTTGATCACTTTAAAGATGAAATAAATATCATCGAAAACTGCTATGATGATCAAGAATCCCAGATAGATAATATAATAAGGGACATCAATGTCCCGGTTTTTGACACCTATAACTTTGAATTGCTTGGAGAAACAACAAGTAATTTAACTGATGATCTATTCAAAGAAATGGTACGCACCGGAAAGGAGCATTGTCAATTGGGTAATGTCTTTCAGATTGTTTTCTCAAGGAGATTTAGTCAACGTTTTCGGGGAGATGAGTTTAATGTATATCGTGTACTAAGAAGTTTAAATCCTTCACCATACTTATTTTATTTTGATTTTGGAGACTACCGTCTGTTTGGCTCTTCTCCAGAATCACAATTAGTAATCTCGGATGGCATTGCTAGTGTAAATCCGATAGCAGGCACTTTCAAAAGATCAGGTCAGAATAAATTGGAAGATGCACAAAAAGCACTAGAATTATCTTCTGATCCAAAAGAAAATGCTGAGCATATTATGTTGGTCGACCTAGCACGAAATGATCTAAGTAGACACTGTACTAATGTCAAGGTAAAGAATCTTAAAGAAGTACACTTTTTCTCTCATGTCATTCATCTTGTATCAAAAGTAGTTGGAGATTTAAAAGACCGAGACCAGCCGATACAAATTTTTAGCGATACGTTCCCTGCTGGAACATTATCTGGGGCACCTAAGCATAGAGCCTTAAAAATAATAGATGAAATAGAACCGACTTCAAGGTCGTTTTATGGAGGCGCAATTGGCTTTATAGACTTTAATGGAAACATGAATCAAGCTATCTTGATAAGATCTTTTTTGAGTAAAAACAACCAATTACATTTTCAAGCAGGCGCTGGCATTGTTATTAATAGTGATGAAGAAAAAGAGCTGCAAGAAATAAATAACAAGTTGGGAGCCTTACATGCAGCCATTCAAAAAGCAACTAAGATATGAGCAAGATTCTTTTACTAGACAACTATGATTCTTTTACTTACAACCTAGTGCAATATCTAGAAGAGCTTACTGATGCTCCTATTGAAATAAGACGAAATGACCAGATATCGATTGAAGAAGTAAACGAATTTGACACTATAGTATTATCCCCTGGCCCAGGATTGCCAAATGAGGCAGGTATTATGCCTGAAGTCCTTAATAAATATGCACATAGCAAAAAGATACTTGGTGTTTGTCTAGGGCATCAAGCTATTATTGAAAATTTTGGAGGCAGTATTCGCAATCTAAAAAAAGTATATCATGGTGTAGCAACACCAATATTTCTTAATGAAAATAAAAGCAAACTCTTTACAGGTATTGAAGATGAATTTCTAGCTGGAAGGTACCATTCTTGGTGTGGAGTAGTGGAAGATATGCCATCGGAATTGCTTGTAACAGGAGTAGATGACAAAGGGGAGATAATGGCTATTCAACATGTGTCTTTGCAAATCTATGGAGTACAGTTTCATCCAGAATCAATTATGACTTCCGTAGGCAAAAAGATATTGGCTAACTTTCTTGGCGTACCTTATGAAATATCACAAGAAGATTATTCACTTGAAAATGCTAGCAAATGATGAAGGAAGTTTTGCAGCATTTATATAATCATGGCAAATTAAGCTTTACAGAAGCTAAAAAGATCATGCTTGATATTACAGCAGAGAAATATGACCCTGTGCAAGTAGCTTCGTTTCTGACTTGTTTCAATATGCGACCTATACAGGTTGAAGAACTCGATGGTTTTCGAGCAGGGCTATTAGAAAAATGTAATAAAGTAGTTTTAGAAGCAAATAAGTGTTTAGATATTGTGGGTACTGGAGGCGATGGAAAAAATACTTTTAACATCTCCACCTTATCAGCAGTTGTTATCGCTGGAGCAGGCGTAAAAGTCGCCAAACATGGCAGTACTTCTTCTTCATCTATTTGTGGATCAAGTAATGTGCTAGAACATCTTGGATATTCATTTACATCTGATCCTAATATATTGAATAAACAACTAGATGAAAACAATCTATGCTTTTTGCATGCACCGCTTTTTCATCCCGCACTAAAGTCTGTAGTGCCGATTAGGAAATCATTGCAAGTGAAGACATTCTTTAATATGCTAGGTCCTTTAGTGCATCCGGCTCAGCCATCACATAATTTTTTTGGTGTGTACAATGCAGCATTGAGTAGATTATACCAAGCTGTATTACACAAGCAGGATAGAAAATTTGCTGTAGTCTACAATTTAGATGGTTATGATGAAATAAGTCTGACCGATTCATTTATAATAAGAAATAACGAATCAACAAGCACTTATAATCCTAGTGATATAGAACTACCGAAATACAAGGCATCAACGCTTTTTGGTGGAAATGATGTAGCGTCTAATGCAAAAGTCTTTATGAATGTGTTGATGAATGAATCTACACAAGCGCAAAAAGATGTTGTTATTTCAAATGCAGGATTTGCTATCCATCTATATGAGGATGACATTTCACTTAGAGAAGCATTGACCTTGGCAAAAGAGTCCATAGAAAGCGGTAAAGCACTTCAGAACTTTAAAAAACTATTGAACTAAATATGCATATTCTAGATAAAATAGTAAACTATAAAAAGCAAGAAGTATTGCGAGCAAAAGAGGTAAAGCCAATCTCACAATTCTCTCAATCAGCATACTATGATGCTACTTGTTTGTCAATGAAAGAATTTTTAAAAAGAGAAGATAAATCTGGAATAATAGCAGAGTTCAAGCGAAAATCTCCTAGTAAATCTAATATAAACTTAGAAATTTCTGTAAAGGAAGTAATCACGGGATACCAGAATGCTGGGGTAAGTGGAATGTCCGTTTTGACAGATATTAATTTCTTTGGAGGCAAGAATGAAGATTTAATTGAGGCAAAAAAATATAGTACTTGTCCCATGCTAAGAAAGGATTTCATTATCGATCCTTATCAAATTCATGAGGCCAAATCCATTGGCGCGGATATAATACTTTTAATTGCTGAGGTCTTATCGAAAGATCAATTAAAAGAATTGGCAGCTGAGGCTAAATCTATTGGTTTAGAAGTACTAATGGAGATACATTCTGAGAAACAATTGGACAAATTGAATAATGAAGTGGATATAGTCGGGGTAAATAACCGCAATCTCGAAACGTTTAAAGTTAGTATTGAAAATTCAATTCAGTTAGTCAATTTGATTCCTGATTCGGTATTAAAAATATCAGAAAGTGGTATTAGCAATCCTGAAAGTATTCTCAAGTTAAAAGAAGTAGGATACCAAGGCTTTTTGATAGGGGAGCATTTCATGGCCTCTGCTAATCCTTCTAGTAAATGTAAAAATTTTATAAACGAAATAAATAATACCTCCCAGTTAGATAATATTATTGTTAATCCTTAAACCATTTATTACTTATGATAAAAGCTAAAGTATGCGGTATTAACAATTCGGAAAACCTTAAATCTTTAATTACGCTACCTGTTGATATGGTAGGATTCATCTTTTATGATAAATCAAAAAGAAATTGCACATTATCTTCTGAGGAAGTGATATCTGCTTTTAACAAACCACACATCACAGCTAAAAAGGTTGGTGTTTTTGTTGATGCACCTATTGAATTTGTATTAAAAATTCATGAGGAGTTTGCTCTAGATTATGTTCAATTACATGGTCAAGAGAGTATCTTTTATTGTCAAGAACTGAAAGAGCATAAAGTGAATTTAATCAAAGCTTTTCAAGTAGATGATAGCTTTTGCTATAGCAATACAACTGCTTATAGCTTCTTTTGTGATTATTTCTTATTTGATGCCAAGGGAGAAAATCCTGGAGGTAATGGTATTCAATTTAACTGGGATAATCTTATAAAGTACAAATCCAAAACGCCATTTTTATTAAGTGGTGGAATTGGGCCGAATGATGTAGATCTTATCAGGAGCTTAGACCTTCCGAAATTGAAATCAGTAGATATTAATAGTGCTTTTGAAATTGAGCCTGGGCATAAAAATTTGGATATAGTAGCTGACTTTATTTACAAAATCAAAAGAGCAGAAATATTCAATACCAATTCAAAACTCAAACAAGTTGCAAATGGTTAAGAACAAAACTATAAGAATAGACAAACACGGATTTTATGGGAAATTTGGCGGTGCTTATATTCCTGAAATGCTTTTTGGTAATGTAGAAGAACTACGCCTTTGTTATAATGAAGTGATAAACACTTCAGAATTCCAAATGAAATTCAGATCATTATTGAAAGATTACGTTGGGAGACCTTCACCATTATATTTTGCAGAACGACTATCTGAAAAATATAAGACGCAAATATATTTGAAGCGTGAGGACCTCAATCATACTGGTGCGCATAAGATCAACAATACCATTGGTCAAATCCTTATGGCTAAACACCTAGGTAAAACAAGAATTATTGCAGAAACTGGTGCTGGTCAACATGGCGTTGCCACAGCTACAGTTTGTGCATTACAGGGCCTAGAATGTATTGTTTTTATGGGAGAGATCGATATAAAACGTCAAGCCCCGAATGTTGCACGCATGAAAATGCTAGGCGCTGAAGTGAGGCCAGCCACATCCGGAAGCAAAACCTTGAAAGATGCGACTAATGAAGCGATCAGAGATTGGATCAACAATCCATCGGATACGCATTATATTATTGGGTCTGTCGTAGGGCCGCATCCTTATCCCGACATGGTTGCTCAGTTTCAATCTGTTATAAGTGAAGAAATGAAATGGCAACTACAAGAGCAAGTTGGAAGAGATTATCCAGATTACATCATTGCTTGTGTAGGTGGGGGCTCAAATGCTGCTGGTGCATACTATCATTACTTAAATGAACCTACAGTCAAACTAGTTGCCGTGGAAGCTGCTGGACTAGGAGTGGAAACGGGTGAGTCTGCTGCTACTTCTGTATTGGGGACAGAAGGCATTATCCATGGTAGTAAGACACTTTTAATGCAGACTAAAGACGGTCAGATTATTGAACCATATTCTCTTTCAGCTGGTTTAGATTATCCTGGGATTGGACCTATGCATGCACACCTGATTCAGTCAGGAAGGGCATCGACATATTCAGTCACAGACAATGAAGCCTTGGCAGCAGCTTTAGAACTTACTAGATTAGAAGGTATAATTCCTGCGCTAGAATCTGCCCATGCTTTTGCTTCGTTAAAAAAACAAAACTTTCGAGATTCAGATGTAATTGTTGTAAATCTTTCTGGAAGAGGAGATAAAGACCTTGATACTTACACTAAATTTTTGAACAAACATGAATAAGCTTATCGAGTTATTTAAAAATAAAGAGCGGGATATTTTAAATATCTACTTTACCGCTGGATACCCTAAATTGGATTCTACAGGCCACATTTTGAAAAGATTGGATCAAAATAAAGTTGATATAATTGAGATTGGAATGCCTTATTCAGACCCTTTGGCAGATGGGCCAACGATACAGGCTTCTGGAGCAAAAGCTCTTGAGAATGGCATGCACTTAGATTTGCTTTTTCAACAGATAGACTCGATAAGACCATCACTAAAACACGCTTCTCTAATATTAATGGGATACTACAACCAAGTTTTACAATTTGGGCCGCAGAAGTTTTTTAGGCAATGTAAAGCGGTTGGTATCGATGGTTTAATTTTACCAGATCTTCCGTTACATGAATATGAATCTGAGTATAAAGATTTATTTGATGAACTAGATTTAGGTATAAGTTTTTTGATCACACCGCAAACTCCAGATACCCGAATTAAGAAGATTGATAAGCTAAGTAAAGGATTTATCTATATGGTTTCGAGTGCTTCTATCACAGGAGCTCAAAAAGAAGTTAATGACATCCAGCTCGACTATTATAAGCGAATCAATGCTCTAGAACTAAACAATCCAAGACTCATTGGATTTGGAATTTCAGATAATAAAAGTTTCAAAACGGCTTGTCAATATGCTCAGGGTGCAATTATTGGAAGTGCATTTATTAGAGCATTGTCTGATGCTCAAAATTTGGAACTTGGAATTGATAATTTTGTAAAAAATATTCGAGTATCTGACCTAGAGGCTAAGTCTATTTAAACCATTTGTTTTTTTGGGGCACGCCCTTTATAAAAAAGAATTGATCGAACTGTTCAACCTGCTTGGATTGGGAAACAGCATGATCAGACGAGAACTCCGTTTGACTTGCACCACCACTAAAGCTAATGCGACTCACAGTCGGTCATAATGTAAGAAATTTGGACCACGACTGTCCGAAAATCATCATTTCTACAATAGATATTACCCAATAGTTTCTCGCATCTATTCTACCTCTTGAGCAAAGTATCTGTTAATAAATTAAGAAAACTGTAAATATGCAGTTAAATGCATTATTAACATTCCAGTTACTTATAGGTAAAATCAATAATATATAATATACAGAATAGGAAAGTATTAGAGACATGAGTGACACACAAGCACATTGTTATTAATCCTAATTGTAATTTGATTGCTGTCACAAAACATAGACAAGTTCAGAGATTTTAAGTCTCTTTTCTGCTATACTTAGGTCAAAGTCATTCTGCTCTAAAAAAGCAAAATTGATTTCCCAATAAACAACAATTTACATGTCGGAATTACAGTCATTAATAGACACCCCAATTGGAGGTGTATTCTTTGTGAGTGGAGCCATATCCTTATTCATTCTCTTATTCATTTTTATGTTGAAAAAAGGAAATGATCTTCACAGTATCTTAGGATATATCTACTTCTTTGGACTATGCTTTGCTAATTACGCTGCTGCCATGGCCTTTTATGAAGGACTATTACCATTATCAGCTGTTGCTTTTACAATTCCGATCTCTACTATTTCTATTATTCTTGGACTGGCTTCTATAGTACCCACGACGAAAAGCTTAATGGCTATTCGAGTTCATATTATTTCCATGTGCGCAAGTTCTTTGTCTATAGTTATAGGTACTTTAATTAACTGGTATCATTTTAACATTAATCTTTTAGTTGTATTCAGATGGAGTGACTTTGGTTCCTTACTTGTTCTAATATCACCAATTCTATTAGTAGGTGGTCTGATAACCATTTACTTTTTATCAACGGCTATCAAATACTACAACAAGATACATGGAAAGCTTAGCCTCAAAGTGAATACTGCAGAAGTTCCTCAACAAATTAAAGCAGGAGCAAGAGAACAATCTACAATCATATCCATTGACCCTAAAACTGGAGCTCAAGAGCAAGGGCAAAGAAGAGAAGGCACTTAAATTATTTATTTAAAGTAAAGTCCTTTTAACTACCATCTATATTTGCTCATTTCACTATATCATCTTCATATCATAGATTTTGCACAGAAGTGAAGCAATATTGATATATCTCAGACAGCAATAATTTTTTTATGAAAATTATAAAGATGTATTCTTATCTTAGGTTTTTATAAAATCAATCACAGATGGCAAAATATAAACTAAATGTAAATGGAGCGGAGCATCAAGTAGATGTAGACTCCGACACGCCTCTTTTATGGGTATTGAGAGATAGCCTAAAACTTGTAGGCACCAAGTACGGATGCGGTATTGCTCAGTGTGGGGCATGCACCATCCACCTGGACGGAAAGGCAGCACGATCCTGCTCTGTTCCAATAGATGCTGCAAAGGAAAAAAAAATCACTACTATTGAGGGCTTATCTGAAGATGGATCACATCCAGTCCAGCAAGCATGGATAGAACATGATGTACCCCAATGCGGATATTGCCAAGCAGGTCAGATCATGTCTGCTTCAGCATTCTTATCAGAAAATAAAAATCCTACGGATCAGCAGATTTTAGATGCAATGCATGGAAACATTTGTAGATGTGGGACTTACACTCGAATAAAGGCTGCTATAAAAACTGCTGCAAAAAACGCATAATCCAAAACGCTAAAGAATGAAAAAGAATATAGATAAAACCAGAAGGTCTTTTATAAAAGTCTCTGCCGCTGCAGGTGGAGGATTGTTGATGGGATTCAATTTTATGTCTTGTGAAGCAGAACCAAAATATTTGGAATACGCGGCGCCAGACTTTGCCATGCCTGAAAAATGGAATACCCTTAATGGTTTCTTGAAGATTGGTGAAAACGGAGTAGTCACCATCATGTCTCCGAATCCCGAAATAGGTCAAAACGTAAAGACTTCTATGCCGATGATCGTCGCTGAAGAATTGGATGCTGACTGGGATCGAGTGATTGTAGAACAAGCACCTTTAGATACAAAACTCTACAAACGTCAGATTGCTGGTGGAAGTCAATCAATTCGTTTGGGATGGAAAGACCTCAGAGAGACTGGAGCCAGAGCGAGACAAATGTTACTCAAAGCAGCAAGTGAACGCTTAGAAGTACCTATGGAGGAGCTAAGTACCTCAAAAGGAAAAATATATCATAAAAAGACCGATAAGGTATTGGACTATGGGGAGGTAGCATCTGCGGCATCATCCGTCGAGGTCCCTGAAGAAGTAACACTTAAAGATCCGAAAGACTTTACCCTCATCGGAACATCTGTAAGAAATGTGGATGGCTTCAATATCGTGCAAGGAAAACCTTTGTTTGGTTTGGATACGATGGAGGAAGGTATGAAGATCGCCATGATCGAACATCCTCCTGCTTTTGGAATGAAGATTAAGAGCCTGGATGATAGTGCCGCTAGAGCGATGTCAGGCATCATAGATGTATTTAGAATCAACGTCGAGCCTGAAGGATGGAATCCACAGTGGTCAGATGTAAATGCTTATCCAGAATTGGTAGCGATTGTCGGTGAAAGCACTTGGCAAGTCATGAAGGCGAAGAAGGCACTCAAGATAGAATGGGAACAGGAGTCAAAACTTGAAAGCTCTAAAGACCATGTTGCCACAATGGAGAATGCCTTAGCATCCAAAAAAGGAGATGAGGCGAGAAAAGATGGTGATCCTAATTCTGCTTTTGAAAAGGCTGCTAAGATAATAGAGAAGACGTACACCGCTCCATTTTTAGCGCACAATACTATGGAGCCGATGAATTTTTATGCCAATGTCACTGCTGATAAAGCAGAACTGATTGGTCCGGTTCAAACTGCACAATTCTTGGAAGGAACTCTAGAAGGTGTCTTGGGTATTCCCAAAGAAAACATCTCCATCATGATGACACGTATGGGTGGTGGATTTGGACGTAGATTGTATGGACACTTTGGTACCGAAGCAGCACTCATCTCTCAGAAGGTAAAGGCTCCTGTTAAGCTGGTTTACACTCGAGAAGATGATATGACGCAAGGAACCTATCGACCTGCATATATGGTCACCTATAAGGCAGGCTTAGATGAGGATGGCAATTTGATGGCTTTCCAAATTAGAGGAGCTGGTATACCAAGGAGCCCGATATTTGCCAATAGATATCCTGCAGGAACAGTTGATAATTATCGTGTAGAAAATCATGATCTTGAAACAAATATTTCAACTGGAGCATGGAGAGCACCGAGATCTAACTTTATCGCCACTGCAGAACAATCATTTTTGGATGAAGTAGCTGAGGCTGCTGGAAAAGATCCTATTGATTTTAGGTTGTCGCTTTTTGAAAGAGCAATTTCCAATCCTGTTGGGGAAGAAAATGATTACGATGCAGAGCGATATGCAGGGGTACTAAAAGTCGTAAAAGAAAAGTCAGGTTGGGGCAAAGAAACTGCTGGTATTCATAGAGGAGTCTCTGCCTACTATTGCCATAACACTTATGTAGCGCAAGTATTGGACGTGGCCATGGAAGATGGCCTTCCGAAAGTAAAGAAGGTTTGCTGTGTGGTCGACTGCGGAATTGTGGTAAATCGTGAGGGCGCGATCAATCAAATCGAAGGAGGTATCGTGGATGGTATAGGACATGCTTTATACAGCGCGATCAACTTTGTAGATGGAGCTCCTCAACAAAGTAATTTTAATAAGTATAGACTCATTAGACAATCTGAAGCTCCAGAATCTATTGAGGTGCATTTTGTTGATAATGGAATTGATCCGACTGGTTTAGGAGAACCTTCCTTGCCACCTATAGGTGCTGCATTGGCTAATGCGCTTTATAAAGCGACGGGTACGAGATTGTATAGTCAACCTTTTGTGGATCAGGTGGAATTGTTGGGGTAAAGATATTGGAGCGTCGCTAGGTGATATTCGGGGAGGTTGAAAATCACCAAGCGGCTTTGGAGAACAAGGTCTACCACTAGTTGGAGGCGCTATAGCTAATGCTGTGTATTGAACAGCAGGAAAAAGACTATATAAACTGCCATTTATAAACGAAAGTGAGGTTCTAGGGTAGCTTAGCATAGAATTTGCTTTCTATACGCTTTAAGCACTAGCACCTCGAACAATGATGTTAAGAACCTTAATTTTATCCTTTGTATTATTTACCCATATAATAGTTGCTCAAGAATTTGACAAGGGAAAAATGGATAGCTTTTTCGAAATTCTCGAAAAGCATGAACAATCTATGGGTACTTTTTCTATTTATAAGAATGGCGTAGAAGTATATTCTAATAGTATTGGCTATTTAGATATCGAATCTAAAGTGGATGCACAAGTTGATTCTAAATACAGAGTAGGATCAATTAGTAAGATGTTTACTGCTGCCATCATTATGAAACTGGTAGAAAGCAAGAAGCTCAAGCTTTCTACTCCTCTAACTCGTTTTTTTCCTAGAATAAAGAACTCATCAAGAATCAGTATAGAATCTATGCTCAATCACAGCAGTGGAATTTATAATTTTACTAATACAGATGAATATCTTACTTACCAGTACAAGCCTCTAAGTAGAGATGAATTGTACCAGAGGATTCTCGAATTTGGTTCTTCATTTGATCCAGGTGAAAAGGCTGATTACAGTAATTCAAACTATGTGTTGCTTTCTATAATTGCAGAAAAGGTTACTAAGAAATCTTTTGATGAACTTATCCAAGAAATGATTTGTAAGCCAATTGGATTGCAGGATACTTATTTTGGAGGCAAAATATCAACTAGCAATAATGAAACATCTTCATATAAAAAAGTAAAAAAGTGGGAGAGGCAAAAAGAAACAGATATGTCTATTCTATTAGGAGCTGGAGCAGTAGTCTCCACTGCAAGCGATATCAACAAGTTTTTAAATGCATTCTTCAATGATAAAATCGTTACCAGTGACTCGCGAAAGAAGATGATGAAAATCGAGAATGGATATGGTTTAGGCTTATTCAAAACACCTTATGAATCAAAAGTAAGTTATGGCCATAATGGTGGCATTGATGGATTCCAATCTATGGCATATTACATGCCTGAAGAAAATGTGTCCATAACCTATCTTTCAAATGGAACTGATTATGATGTAAAAAGTATTTTCTTAGATGCGCTAGGCATTTACTTCAACAAGGGTAAAGACTTACCATCTTTTCTTCCGGTAATGAAATTAAAGGAGTCAGATCTTGATAAATACTTAGGCAAGTACAAAAGTGACTCCCTACCAATAGAACTAAATATCTTTAAAAGTGGAGCGAATCTAGTAGGTCAAGCTACAGGGCAACAAGATTTCATTTTAGATGCATTTGATGTCCATAAATTTAAATTTGAACCGGGAAGACTAGAAATTGAATTCTTTCCCGCTGAAAGCCGCTTAGTGCTAATACAGGGAGGTAAGGAATATAAGATGATTAGAGAATAGTTGATTAGCCGATTAGCCGATTAGCCGATTAGCTGGTTAGCTGATTAGTTGATTAGCTGATTAGTTGATTAGCTGGTTAGCCGATTAGCTGGTTAGCCGATTAGTTGAATAGCCGATTAGTTGAATAGCCGATTAGTTGATTAGCCGATTAGTTGATTAGCCGATTAGTTGGTTAGCTGATTAGCTGATTAGCCGATTAGCCGATTAGCCGATTAGCCGATTAGTTGATTAGTTGATTAGTTGATTAGCCGATTAGTTGTTTAGCCAGTTAGCCAATTAGCTGTTTAGTTGATTAGCCAATTAGCCGAACAGTTGATTAGCCGAACAGTTGCAAACTAAATGGCTAACAGGCTAATAAGCTAAATGGCTAACAGTCTAACAAGCTAACAGTCTAACAAGCTAACAGACTAACTTTCATTTCTGAACGCATAAGCAAAAAAAAATACACTCAAGAAATGTCGTGAGTGTATTTTTTTATTTTAGTAATAGTAGAAATCACTTACCAGCTCATATCATCTTCTGAAGTAGAGTCAGCTTGCTCGGAATCATTATTTGTAGATTCAGGGGCATTTGAACCGCCTTCTGCCTCATTAGCTAAAGCTTCAGCTCTTTCTTTTTCCCACTGTTCATGCTTTCTTGTGAACTCTTCATAATCGTAGTCTGGCATAAGCTCAGTCTTGATATGATCTAAGGCTTCTGTAAGGCCTTCAACAAATCTATTAAAATCCTCTTTGTACAAAAAGATTTTATGTCTTTCATAACCTTCACGATCAAATCGCTTAGTGCTTTCGGTAAGAGTTAAATAGTACTCTTGTCCCTTAGTTTGTCTTACATCAAAAAAGTAGGTTCTACGCTTTCCAGCTCTTACTTTTTTTGAGAAGACACTTTCCATTCTTTTTGAATTGTGCTCGTTTTCCACCCTTTAAGAGTTATTTGATTATTAATAATAGATCTACAACACGTCTATGAGTCGTACAAATTTAATTAATAATTGCACTTAACAAAAACTAATTTTTAACAGATTCTTCTTCAAGTTGCTGTTTATCGTACATTTCTGCGTAGAAACCCCCTCTTTCTAATAATTCTTCATGGGTTCCCATGTCCGAAATCCCTCCATCTTTAAGCACAATGATCTTATCAAAGGCTAATAAGGAGTATATTCTGTGGGTAATTATAATTGTAGTTTTGTCACTAAGCTCGTTTTGTAGGTAGGAGAGTATGGTCTGTTCTGTATTGACATCCACTGCTGAAAGGCAGTCATCGAGTACCATTATTTCAGGTTTTTTGAGCAAAGCTCGTGCAATAGTAATTCTTTGCTTTTGGCCTCCACTTAGAGTTACTCCTCTTTCGCCGACCAGTGTATCATATCCTTCAGGTAATGCGGCAATTTCATTATGTACTGAGGCATATTGAGCGAATTTTTCAAGTATAGGTTGCTCTTTTATGTCAGACCCAAAGCTCAAGTTTGATTTTATGGTATCTGAAAATAGGAACACATCCTGGGGTACATAACCAATACTAGACCTTAAAGCATTTAGATCTATGTCTTTGATATTTATGTCGTTTATCTTTACTTCACCTTGACTAGCATCGTACATTCTCAAGATTAGATCCGCTATAGTCGTTTTTCCAGAACCCGTTTTGCCAACAATCGCCATTTTTTGGCCAGGCTCTAGAGAAAAGCTGACATTTTTCAAAGCCTTAATTCCTGTATCAGGATAAGTAAAACTTACATTTTCGAAAGCTAGTTTTCCTGAAATTTCTGTACTGCCGTTTTTAGGATTAATGATAAGTGGCTCCGCTTTTAGAAAAGCATTTATTCTCTTTTGTGAAGCTTCTGCTTGTTGTACAATAGATGCAATCCACCCAATAGCCGTCACTGGCCAAGTCAACATGTTGACGTAAATAACAAACTCTGCAATATTTCCCGGGGAAATATTACCTCTAACCACCTCTAGACCTCCTACAAATACGGTAATCGTAGTGCTAACTCCAATCAATAAAATCATTAAGGGAAAGAACATTGCATCGATCTTTGCTAGGCCCATTGATTTTTCTTTAAACTCCTCACTATTCTCAGCAAAGAAATTTCCCATTGCCTTTTCTTGGACATAGGATTTGACTACTCTGATCCCAGAATACACCTCTTGAGCAACATTATTTAGTGAAGCTAATTGTTCTTGTATTTTAGTACTTCTCTTGTTGATTATCGAACTTACATAATAGATACTCAGCGAAAGAAAGGGGAGCGGTAAAAGACACCAAAGCGTTAACTTTACACTCACAGAAAGCATTGAAAAAATGACTAGAACACTTAGTGATAATAAATTTAAGCCATAGAGTACAACTGGACCTAGATACATTCTCACTTTACTGACATCCTCTGAAATTCTAGACATTAAATCACCCGTATTATTTCGCTTGTAAAATGATTGATCTAATCGCTCATATTTAGCAAACATCTCTTTTCGAATATCATATTCTATAAGTCGAGACATTACAATAATCGTCTGCCTAGTAAAATACATGAATATGCCCGTCAAAATCGATAAGCCAATAACAAAAGCGCCAAATAACAAAAGCTTGTATCCTATGCTAGATGCGAATGAGACTTCTGTATCCTCTAGTCCAGACAGCGAATTATAGACCAATAAGTTGTCAATGACTAAGTCAATAGCCTCTCTGACTACACGAGGTTCAAAAACTTTGAAAACATTAGACGCGATTACAAAAAATACTCCTGCAAGCAGCCTCCACTTGTATTTCCAAAAATATTTATTGTTATAACTTATTTCCATTTAATATAATCGATGAAGATTACCGTCTCAAATGAGGTAATTAGTGTTTTTCTTTAGTGTAACGCTATTAATCAAAGGAATGAGAAGCTCTTTTGTTTAAAGTCTATAAAGAACAACTACATTGCACGCACTAAATCAATAAGTTAGAGTTAAAATTACACTTACATATTTCTAGCAAATGTAGTACCTCATGGACAGTATTTCCGTATAAAAGTATAACTTTGTTCAATAGATTTGAAAGATGAATAGAATTGTAACATTAGATGAGTTTATAATCACCAGACAAAAGGATTTCCCTTACGCATCTGGTGAATTAACGGGATTGTTAAGAGATATTGGCGTAGCTGCGAAGATCGTAAACCGTGAAGTGAACAAGGCCGGTCTAGTCAATATCATTGGAGAAGCGGAGAATTCGAATTCCTCTGGAGATATAGTTCAAAAGCTTGACATGTATGCCAACGAGAAGCTCATTGAGTGCCTCAAGAATAGTGGTGAATGCTGTGGAATAGCGTCTGAAGAGAATGAAGATTATATTGAATTACCTGCTCATAGTTCTAAGCCTGCCAAGTATGTAGTTGTATTTGATCCTCTTGACGGTTCTTCAAATATTGATGTAAATGTCAGTGTAGGAACCATATTTGGGATTTATCGAAGAAAGAGTGATTCTAAAGGGAAAGTACAGCTTGATGACTTTTTGCAAAAAGGTACAGAACTAGTTGGCGCTGGATATGTAGTTTTTGGAACCTCAACTATTTTAGTTTATTCAACCGGTAACGGTGTAAATGGCTTCACGCTAGACCCATCCATAGGGGAGTTTTGTTTATCGCACGTGGATATCAAAATACCGGATCGTGGTAATTACTATTCTGTGAACCAAGGTTACTACTTGAAGTTTGATGTGGAAATGCGGAGGTATATTGACTACTGTTCAGACTTAAATCTAAGATTAAGATATATCGGATCAATGGTATCTGATATCCATAGAATAATGCTTCAAGGTGGTATTTTCCTTTATCCAAATACACGAAAGTTTCCAAACGGAAAACTCAGGTTACTTTATGAATGTAATCCATTATCGTTTTTGATAGAACAAGCTGGAGGAAAAGCAATCAATACTAGATTGGAAAGGATATTAGATATGGTACCAACTGAGTTGCATCAAAGAACTTCCATTGTAATGGGCTCTCCTGGCATGGTGGAAGAAATGAAAGAATTTGTTGAAAAATATAGCACACCTACTCCATACGTAGCACCGACCAATGGAGCAGCAACTACTTAGTTTTTATGAATTTGCAATAAAACAAAAAAGCCTCAAATGACAGTTTCACTTGAGGCTTTTTTGTTTGTAGAATTTAAAGTCTACAAACTAGTTATATACTGGTAACTTTTGTCAAAACATAATCACTATTTTAGAAAAAACGATTATTCCAAGAATAATCATTCCGCCTATTGCATGAATATTATCTTCTTTATTTTCTTCTTGCCATGAATTTTCAATACTTACGGTTTCGTTGGTCCCCGATATGAATCTCTTTGTATGCATTTTTAAATATGTATTTTATATTAGTAAATTAATTTAATCCTGTGAAGTTGATAAGAAGCTTATAAACAATAAACCCTACAATCAGACATCCTACGATGCTAATAATTAGGCTATTTGTATTAGTATGTTTTTTCTTCTTTACACTGATGTTTCCTTTGTCAATATCCATGTGTACTATTTTACTAGTATTTACTTTGCTACGAGGTGAATGACCTAAGGGAGATTCTATTGGATTTGCAATAGATGGTTTAATTTGTTGTCTTCCTGCCATTTCTAGTAATAAAAAATAAAACTAATTAATGGAGGGTAGTCGAGGGAAAGAAAAAATGAAAAGGGGGAGTTATGTTAGATATATCTGATAATGACAAAACCATGCCAAAACAAACATCGTTGATTGCTTTTTCTTCCCAGTAAGAGATGTATAAGCCTAGGATTACTGATTTTACTGTCTTATTAAATTTATTAAGATATTTACAGATGGTTGAGCTCAATATTTCTTAATTCATACTGGAAAGCAAAACATAAAATGAAAGTAAAAGAAATAATAATATATCCTATTAAAGGTCTAAAAGGTATATCTGTGTCTAAGTCCAATGTGAAAGATATTGGACTGGAAGGTGATAGGGCCTATATGTTGTCAGATCTAAATGGAAATTTGATCTCGCAAAGAACTACAAATGAGTTGGCACTTATGTCTGTCCAGCGAAAAGATAAGACCTTGCTGGTGCAGCACAAAAGCGAAAGTATAGAAATAGAAACTGGTCAAATGAGTGATCAGCAAATGGAGGTAGAAGTATGGGGAGCAAGATTTAGTTGTAATGAAGTGTCAAAAGAAATCAGTGCTTGGTTTGCAAAACAACTTGGAATACCTTGCAAGCTAATGATAATGCCAGACAGTAAATCTAGAATCAAGAAATTCAATAAGCCTCCATATGAAAGTTATTTATCTTTTGCAGATGGTTATCCTATATTGACACTTGGCACATATAGTGTAAAACAACTGAATGAAAAGTTAAGCGAAACAGTTGAGGCAAATAGATTCAGAGCTAACATACTGATAGAGACTTCATCTCCTCATGAAGAAGATGACTGGGCAGATTTTATGATTGGAGAAAATGTAAAACTTAGAAACATCAAACCATGTGTACGCTGCCAAGTCATAACGATTAATCAAGAAAATGGAATCAAAGGTAATGAGCCATTAAAAACATTAAGTACTTATAGAAAATTTGCAGAAGGGGTCTGTTTTGGGTCTAACGTAATTGTGCTTAGCCAAGGAGAAATCAAACTCGGTGATGAGATAAAATTACTACCCTAAATTTTAGTTTCGTAACGGCCTCGGACAAGGGATAGTAGCAGTGACCACATGGTGGTCAGCCCGATAGGGCCAAGCTGCGAAAAGCCCGGTCCCGGTTTCATCTTTAAGCAAGCGATAGCGCGGCTAAAGATGAAACCGGGATGGCCCATAGCCTAAAAAAGAAAATATAAAAAAAGAAATTAGTTTTGACCTACTTGAGTTACCCCCTCTACTCTGATGACCAATGGTAAACAGATATCATTGTTGTCGATAATCTCAAATAAATAATCTTCTACCTCACCGTTATCTGCCTGACCAGTGGGTAATAGGTTGTCTTCAAGACTCAATCTAGCTCTCATACCTACCAAAGTGCCAGGTGGAGCAGACTCAGGTATCGTAACCGTTATATAAGGCTGTGCATAAAGCCCAGCACCATTGTCAGTAATATCTGCTACAAGTTCTCCTGGATCTGCAAAGTCGCCATCTGCATTCCAGTCCATCCACACTTTTAGATAAGCCGTTTGTCCTGTAGTATTGATTGAGCTAAAAGGTAGGTTATAAGTAACTCCTTGGATTGCTTCTAGGAAATTAAGATAATAAAAAGCATCTTCATCTGCACCATCTCCTAAGGCATCCGCAGATTGGAACGCTTGGGGTTCTGTATCGATCAAAGCCGCAAGAGTCAAAGAAGGATTTGCAATGTGCCTAGGGCCATTATTCTCAGCCAGCGTTTCATAATCTCCAATACCGGTACCCAATCCAAGATCGGGTAGATCACCATAATCAAATTCAAGACAGGAAGGAGAGAAAATCTCTGTAACATCTTCACAGTTTGCAAAGCTCGTCTCAGCTGTCAACTGATAGGATGGTTGCGTTATTGCAAAAGGTCCAAATGGGCCGTATACTTGATCGTAGTTAAGATCATTGTGTGTATCAAAACCAAGTACATTATATGTACCCGTCAAGCCATTACCTGCTACACTAAAAGTATAGGTAAACTGAGATTGATTATTGATTTCTTCACATTCAACATTAATGTTAAACTCTGGTGCTTCAAATACTTGTACCGTTACCAAATCCAAATCACCAAAATTACATACGTTATTTGAATTGACTGACCATGCAAACTTATATGTCCCCGGTATCAATCCGTTTACTACTGTAGTAGATGAATTTGGCATTTGCATACTTGGCATATTGGGTCCGCTAAACACGCTCCATAAACCATCAGCTCCAGTGATAGATGCATCAAGTGTAATCTCTTCAGAACAAGTGAAAAAAGATGTTCCCGCATCTAGAGTAGCATCCTCTAAAACAGAAATAACAATAGTGTCCACTCCTACACAGCCTTCCAGATTCGTAGCTTCTACCCACATGGTATATACCCCTAACTCATCAGGCGTAAATGTTGGATCACTTATAGTGTAATCTGATAGGTGAGTTCTATTACTCTCTGGAAACCATTCGTAGGTATAACCCTCGTCAGTATCTCCAATTTGTACCATTTCATCTAAACAGAGGTTTTGATCTGGTCCAGCAAATGGGGTAGGAGATATATCATCACTGACATAAACAGTAACCGTTGTTTGATTGATACATGTAGTGTTGATGTCAAATACTTCTAATGTATAGGTCGTAGTAGTAAAAGGCATAACAGTAGTAGTCAATGAATCTGGATCAGAGACATCAATACTAGGACTCCATGAGTACGTCAAATCTGGATTCGATACACAGCCCTCACAAATAGTGTAAGCTCCTTGACTACAAATGGTGTCATCAACCATCACTGGAATAGAAGGCTCTGGATGGAGGGTTACAAGTACGGTATCAAAGCCTTGACATCCTGTAGTTGTATGGGTCGCTGTCAGTACATACTCATATACACCAGGTACATCCGGTGGAACATTGACCGTTGTTTGCGCTAAAAATGGATTAGCTAAATACGTAATTGGTGTCCAAGTATAAGAATAAATTGGATTCTGAAATGGTATACCAATAATAGTGGGGTCTGAAGGGCAAATTTCTTTATCTTCTCCAGCGTTAGGCGTAATTGCTAAATCCTCTGATACATCAATACTTACTGAAGCAGTATTCTTACAGCCTGTAGCGACATCTGTAACTTCAAGTGTATAAGTAGTAGTAATGCTAGGGCAAGCAATTGGATTCGAAATGCTAGGGTCACTCAATCCTTCAACTGGAAACCAGCTATATCTTATTCCTGGGCTAGGATCAGTGCCTATTTGGACACACTCATTGATGCAGACGACCTCAGTAGCATTAACATCTACATCTGGTATCGGGTCTACAAATACGGTCACCATATCAATAGAAGTACAGGCTCCACTATTTACAGTAAGTGTATAACTAGTAGTTTCATCGATGTCAACTATAGGGTTGGCAACATTGGGATTACTCAAGCCAATAGTTGGACTCCAACTGTATGAGAGCAAAGGATTTGGAGAGATTCCGATTTGGGTTTGTTCTCCTAAACAAACTCTGTCGTCTGGTCCTGCATCGGCTATTGCAGTCGGTGTAACCATCACTTCATCAGTAGCCTGACAGCCTGAAGCCAGATGGGTAATCGTAACAGTATAAATCGTCTGAATAGATGGTGATGCCAATGGATTGGCAATCACGCTTGAACTCAAAGACTGCCCTGGTGACCAGCTATATGTATAACCTGATCCCATACTCGGGGTTCCAATTTGAACCGGAGACGAACAAAAATCTCTATCAGGACCAGCGTCAACACTTATTGATTGTACGCTTATAGTAACATCATCAGTAATAGAACAATTGTTTTGATCAGTGGCAGTTAGGGTATAGGTTTCGTTGGTAGTTACCGTTAATTCTGGTTGTGCAATATTTGGATTGTTCAAGCCAGTAGTTGGACTCCATGAATAGGTATAGCCACTAAGTCCAGGTGTTCCTAAAGTAACTTCTGTGTTTTCGCAAACGTCTAAATCTTCTCCAGCATCCACTTCAGGAATAGATGGAGTGATAAAAACTTGATCTTGCACAACACAACCTGATGGTGCAGTTAAAGTAATCGTATACGTGATCGTATCGGTTACCGTGGCATTTGGCTGTGCCACATTTGGATTGTCAAGACCTGTACTTGGCTCCCAAGTATAAGCATAACCAGATTGAGCTGTCGTAGCGCCAATCATTATAACATCACCAACACAAGCTGACATATCTGGTCCAGCGTCTACCGATTCTGCACTTTCAAGACTAACCGTAATAGCATCCGTAGAAAAACAACCATCAGCATTATTACTTACTGTCAGTGTATAAATAGTAGTTGTACTCGGACTAGCAAATGGTTGGGCTATAGTAGGGTCACTCAAACCTGCTGCTGGCGTCCATTGATATATATTGCCAGGAATTGCTGGTGTCCCAATTAGAGCGCCTTGTGAACCTTCACAAACCGATATATTCTCACCTGCATTGGCTACTGGATTAGATACTACAGTGTACACTAAAGTGTCGAATTCTTGACACACATTGGCGCTATCTGATACGGTAAGATAGTAAGTAGTCGTTGCAAATAAGGTATCAATAGGTTGAGCGGTATCGCTATTTTCTAAACCTTCGCTTGGTTCCCAAGAATATACCAAACCAGGAATAGCCTCTGTACCCAACTGTACGATGGTGTTTTCACAAAAATCAGCATCTTCGCCTGCATCAGCTACAATATCATATACTTCTACAATTGCCGTATCTCTAATTTGGCATTCAGAAGCGTTCTCCTCAATGGTTACAATATAAGTTGAGGTCTGGGTAGGACTCGCAACTGGATTAAAAATATTGATCTGATTTATAGTTCCATCGTCTGGTTGCCAACTTGCGCTCCATCCAGGTATACTTGGTCCACCAATATTGATGCCTTCACCCGGACAAGTAATCGTATCTATGGCATGAGCAAACGGAAACGGATCAGGTGGAGGATATATCGTTACAAAACTTCCACAGGTAACACTAGGATTTGCTTTTAATGTAGAAGTTAGTGTATAGTTCGTAGGTGTAGTTAGCGTTGCTGTAAAATTTTGTTGAAAGGGGCTTGTGGGATTTGGAATACCATTACTCGGCGTCCATAGATAATTGTAACGTGAAGTATCTATGCTAGAACCAAAAACAACAGTGTTATATTCTATTGCCCCAACTGGACAATTTAAATCGGAATATGCACCGGCCAGTGGAATTAAACATCCGCAATTAGGTACTACAACAACATCCGTACATACATTTCCATTCCACTCTACTTGAAGCTGATAGGTCGTAGGCTGAGACGGTGCCACAAAAGGCTGCACCTCATTTTCTTGACCAACAATACTTCCAAAATCTCCAGAGAGGACTGTCCAAGTATAATTAGCTAATCCATTGGAATGATCTGGCACCCCAATTAACCGCGGTCCACAAAAGTCTATTCCGGCTTCTGCTCTGTTTACATATACCAATACTGTATCTGTGTCAGTACATCCAGTTTGATCATGGATCTTAGTCAAAATATAAGGATATGGATTGGGATTGGGAATCTCTGTAGCGGAAACAGTCGGATTACTCAATTGTTGGTTATTTAAATATAAACCAGGAGACCATACAAAAGTATAATCTGGATCATTTGGTTCACCAATAGTAATCGCGCCATCAAAGCAATAAGTCATATCTGGACCAGCATCAGCAATTGTTTGGACTGGATTAACTTCTACATCATCAGTAACTACACAGTTATCTGGACCAATAATAGTCAGTGTATAATTTGTAGTGACTGTAGGGGAAGCAATTGGTTGTGCTACGTTTGCATTACTCAATCCAGTGGAAGGGCTCCAAAAATAACTGAACCCTGCTACACCCGGTGCAACATGAGGGGTACCAATTTGAACCCCAGTTCCTATACAGTTTATTCTTTCATCTCCAGCTTCGGCATCGTATACCCTCACCGTGTACTGCTCTATAAAAATACATCCATTTGCATCCATTACTTCGACATTATGAATCGTACTCACTGATGCACTAGAAGTTGGAGCAGGGGAGAAAGGGTCTGATAAACCAGTAGCTGGCATCCACTCATAAGTGAATGGTGGCGTTCCTCCACTTGCTGTAGCATTTAGCTTAATGGTACTAGTGGCACATTTATAATAAACGGTATCATTTGGAAGCTGTGGAGCATTAAAAGAATTTACATCTACTAAGCTAACATTTGAGGTATCTCTAAAATCACAGTCACCATATTGTAGAATGGCTATTCTTCTAAAGCTAGCATCATCAGTAAGTGGTTGCGGTTGATGGGATACATTTGTTGCACCTGAAATATCAATCCAGTTATTGGTTCCGTCAAAATTTATTTGCCACTGATATTCCACCTCAAAATTATTATCTGCTGGTGTTAATACACCATCAATCAGATAGTGAGGAAGACTGTCTGCATCTATGCCGACTTCCGAACCGGTAATAAAAGGTACTGTACCATTGATACACACTTCTATAAGATCGGGGCTAATAATATTTTCCGGAGCAAGGTCATCAATGCATGGAGCTATATTGATCTTACCGACTATGTAGTCAAAAGATGCACGACTTAGTGACGTACCTGTTGATGCGCTGGGTGTGAATTCAGTCTGAAAGGCACCTACTGTTGTAGGGAAGCCATTTATGGTTTGTCCAAAAAAGTAAATGATATCTCCATCAGGTATCGCCTGAATTAATCTCGTAGCTTGAGTCCCTGAAATCCAAGTACCATAAATATAGTCCCCGTTTGTATCTGTCCTAAATAGATATCCAGCCAATTTATCGCTTGCAAGTGGAAATAACTGTACAGCATCTGCGGTTGGAAAAAAGGAATCCTCATTGGGTACAGCATTTACATATAATAAACTAGATCCATTAGTTACATCAAACCCTACAAAGTTATTTCCTGTAACGCCATATCTTTTATCAAAAACTATACCGCCTAAAGGATCAAATTTTTGCAGAAAAAGTGTATTTCCTATACCATCGGCAAAGTCATTTATGAGTCCAGCATAATATACTTCATTGTTTTCAATCTCAAGTAGACCTCTTTCCGAAAATTTAGGGTCTCCTACATAGGTTGCAAAACTTGCGTCTGCATTTTGTACATCCACACAATATACATGCATAGAAAATCCAGAATCAGAAATATCTGGAATAAAAGCACCTGGTGTGACAAAGCCATTGTCCCCTTCTTGATAAGACAAAACACATAACTGATTGCCATCATATTCTACATCTATAATTCTAACTTCATCCGAATTATTATATAGTGTTGTATAGTGTTCATCATTATTTTGATCTAATATATTTATAAGAATTCTATTGTTATTACTTAAAGGTGGCGCTGGGTTTTGGGAAACAGGAAAAACAAATGAGGCATCTAAGTCTAAAACTAATGCTACAAATCCATTTTGTGTGTGAACCGAGCCCCTCTGAGCATCTAAGGTGGCGCCAGGCTTGCCTAAATAGGAACTATAAAGCACATTACCATCATAATCAAACTTTGACACAAAATAACTAGTTTGCCCGGAAAAGGTCGTAAAATTGGCTTGATGTAGAGGGAAGTCTGTAGAGCTGGTAGCTCCTGCTACAGCAACTACACCGTCTGCTGCGGAAACATTATACGGTAGTTCGGGACCTGAACCTCCTAAAAATGTGCTCCAATCGAGAATTCCAGTTTCGTTCAAGCTTCCTAAGACTAGCTCAAAATTATTGCCCGAAGCTGGCCCTTGATCTGTGTCAAATGCAGTTGGGCTAATGCCGGGAAGGAAAGTCGAATTTCCATCAACAAATAGTGTAAAGAAAACATTCCCGTCATCAAAATCATAATCTAAGAACTTAGTACTAAAGTCATCAACAAAAAGATAAGTACTATAAATTAAGTTTCCGGTAGTGTCAAACTTGGAAACAACCATATCCCTTTGACCTGGCAAGGATGTACTATTTGAGTATGCACCACTGGTGGTAGGGTAGTCGTATAAGCCTTCACTATCTATATCCAATCCGCATAAATATAAACAATCAGAGTCTAAAAATATCTCTGATTCTTGGGTGACACTGGAGCCAGTACCACCGATATAGGTACTCCATTCGAATACGGTAGGATCTATGATTAATGGTTTGTTTTTGTCGTAGGCACCTAAGTCAAAACTTAGTTCTTTGCCTTTAAGATTATGAGTAGACTCAATTTTTTTCAATTTTTCGTTCTCTCCTTGATATGTAAAGGCGGCCCCTGATTCTATCTGACCAAAAGGGCTACAAAACTTTAATTTTCCATTGGATTGAATTACTAGTTCATCAACTCCCTCTAGCACATAACTTATTTGATTTGGATCACCTCCAGGATGAACTATAAAGTCATACTCCAGCTTTCCTTGAAGATTAGTATAAAATCTTAGATCTATATTTGGGTATATATCCAAGTATCTTAATTCTTCAAATGTTGGAACATTATCGATGCAACCAATATAATTTTTTACTCCCGTTTTCTTTTTTATCAGTTTTACCTTAGTTGTCGGAGAAGAATTGTTAAACTTCATGTTGTAAACAAAAACGTCCTCTCGATCATCACTTTTGATAATGAAAGAAACTTGATCTTCAAGAAATCTTGCTACGAGGTCTTTGGTTTTTGATTTAGCAATTAGCCCATCTTCCCATTGGCCGATATTTTTTTCGAAATAAGACTTGTGATGGGTCTTTTTTAAGATTCTCTCAATGCTTGGGTCGAGATTATCAATGTGGTGGCTTGGATTAGAATAAAGCATATGAGAGGCAAATAGCAAGATGCTATAGAGCAAAAACCTACTTACCGTGCGGCAATAGGCGAGACCTTTAGATGCATGGGGGTAATAAATTCTCATATTCTTGAGCTAAATGAATGAAATACAAACTGTATTTTATCCATTTCAGCTTACTCTTATTAATGTATTCATCTGGATTTATGACAGTAATCATATCTCACATATCACCTTTCATTAATACCAAATTCATTCCATTTTAACATTCTAGGAACGATTTTACATTAATAAATAATTGAATTTAATAAGGCAGTGATAAAGCGTTGATATACAGTAATATATAAGCTCGATCCTAAGATTTAGACTCTTATAGAAATAGCGTTAATGACTATATTATTTAAAGATTCGCTGTTTATTTAGCCAACGTTGAAACTTCTTTGCGTTTGCATTGTGTTGGGAAAGAGTTTTAGCAAATGCATGTTGACCAGAATTATCGGCCTTAGCGCAAAAATAATAGTATTTGTGAGCTTCATTTTGAAGGACAGCGTCTATACTACTGATGGAAGACATCGCTATGGGTCCGGGCGGCAGACCTGCATATTTGTATGTATTGTAGGGAGAGTCTATTTCCAGATGTTTGTTTAGCACTCTTCTGATTTCAAAATCTTGATTAGCGAATACGACTGTAGGATCCGCTTGAAGCATTATACCCTTCCTGATTCTGTTGAGATAAACAGCGGCGACTGTCGGTCTCTCAGGTTTATAATTTGTTTCTTTTTCTACAATGGAAGCCAAAGTGTACACTTCCTCTTTGCTCATTTTTAATTCTTCAAGCTTAGCTTTTCTATCCTTTGCATTCCAAAATTTATCACTTTCTTTTTTCATTCGATCCAAGAATTCTTCAGGAGTGATGTTCCAATAAACTTCATAGGTATTTGGAATGAAGAGTGTCATCAAATTTTCTCTATTCAAATTATATTTTGCTAAGGTATTTTCATCAAGCATAGTCATCATGATGCTTGTGCTGTCTGGTTCTATGAGAGGAGCTATTTTTCCAGCTACTTCAGAGAGAAGTCGTTCATTGTTCAATACAATTTTCACAGGTGTTTGCTTTCCAGATCGCAAATGCTGAATCAATTTTCGATTGCTCCAACCGGGTTCAATTTGGAACTTTCCCGAGCGGATTTTATTTTGATCAAACTTCATCAGTGAAGCGACCCAATCAAAAGATTCTATATCCTTGACAATAGATTGGGATACCAACATTTTTTTCAGATCTGTATAGTCTATATTTTTATTTAAATACAGTTGAGTAGGTGAGATATTCTCAGCTACATTCGGAGCATAGATATCTTGATACTTTGAGTACCCAAAACCTCCAGCTATCAGTATAGCAACCAATAGGAATATGCCAATTTTTTTAAACATGAAGAATCAAATAAACTTAGTAAGCTTCAGATTTATTAGGAAAGTCTTTCGCTTTCACATCTACTATATATTTTTCAACAGCTACCTTAATATCTTCATGTAGTTCCATATACCTTCTTAAAAACCGAGGTTGAAACTCCTTTGTAATTCCCAATAAATCATGTGTAACCAATACTTGTCCATCAGTATCTGGTCCTCCACCGATGCCAATGGTAGGTACACTAACAGACTTGGTAACTGCTTTAGCCAATTTCGCAGGTATTTTTTCCAAGACAATTCCAAAGCAACCAAGATTGTCCAAAATCTTTGCATCCTTCTTTAATTTCTTTGCCTCTTCCTGTTCTTTTGCTCGGACGGTGTAGGTGCCAAACTTATAGATAGATTGTGGCGTCAGTCCTAGATGGCCCATTACGGGTATACCAGCAGATAATATTTTCTCTACTGATTCGGCAATCTCAGCTCCGCCTTCTAATTTTATACCATGCGCTCCAGATTCTTTCATTATGCGTATCGCTGAAGCCAAAGCTTTGTTGCTATTGCTTTGGTAACTACCAAAGGGGAGATCTACTACTACAAATGCCTTTTTCACACCGCGTACTACAGATGCAGCATGATAAATCATCTGATCGAGGGTGATAGGGAGTGTAGTTTCGTGGCCTGCCATTACATTAGATGCCGAATCCCCGACCAGCAGTATATCTATACCGGCACTGTCTAGTATTTTAGCCATAGAGTAGTCATATGCTGTAAGCATACTGATCTTTTCATTCTTATCCTTCATGGCCTTAAGAATGTGCGTGGTAATTCGTTTTACATCTTTAGAAACAGACATTTTTGTAGTTTTTTGATAGGCTGCAAGTTATAATTTAATTAGAATATTGCTTTGCTATCATTATATAATCTTTGAGCCAATTAGCGTGTTCAACTGAGTCAAAATAGTAGAATAGAACTGATCAGATACATTCATTTTACGACAAAAAAATGATTGATTATCAGGCGATTGGTACAAAGCATAAAAGGCCGCAATGACTAGGATTCTAAGATTTTATCAGCTTTTCCAACTGATACATTTGATATCATTTTGGACAATGCTTGATTTAGAGGGATAAAGTTCCTCAAAGTATGTCAATTCAAAGGCTAAATAACAATATCCAGACCCAATTATATTACTTTATTTCATGGATTTAGGCTAATTTTACGGTATGAATAAACTTATCTTTTTTGTCGCCTTATTATCAGGCCTTTTTATTAGCTCTTGCGATAACGATTTGAATATAGCAGCGGATTGGAGAAACATACCTGTAATCTTTGCTTTTGTTGATGCTGGTGAGGAGGTCAATTACTTTCGTATCGAAAAAGGATTCCTCGATCCAGCTATAGGTGGTGAAACCATAGCTCAGATTGCAGATTCTCTTTACTATGGTCCAGAAGTTACTGCACGTATCACTAATGATCGAAATGGCAATTCAGTAGTATTGCAAAGAGTGAATTTGGAGGATGAGGGATTTGAAAGAGAAGAAGGTACTTTCGCAACTTCACCAAACATTGGATACAGGCTTTTTACCGCTGATTTGGATTTACAAGCAGATGATCTCTTGACTCTTGTTCTATTGGATAGTAATGATCAAATCATGACTGAAGCCCAATCAACAGTTATTGGAGAATACGAAATTGCAAACGGACAACCTGCAAATCCTATGCGAATCAGAGAAGATAGTGATGTATCATTTGGATTAAGATCTAGTGAGCAATCTGCTCGATTTTATGACCTTAGAGTTTTATTTCGATATAGAGAATTTGATGTAAACACAGGCAGCACCGAAGATAGAACTTTGACTTGGTTATTAGGTCAAGGCCTCGAAAGAGCACGTACTTCTGCAAGTGGCGGATTTCAACCATTGACTGTATTCAAAATTGAAGGCCAAGAATTTTTTCAATTCCTTGGAGCAAATATTGAAGAAAATCCCGCTGTATCCAGAACATTTGTCGGCGTGGATTTAAGGTATGATGCAGGAGGTGAAGGTCTGTTTAATTTTATCAATATTGGTCAGGCCAATACAGGGATTACTAGTAATCAGATTATCCCAACTTTCACAAATTTCACTAATAATGCGGTAGGTGTTTTTAGTTCTAGAGCAACTGCTACCAATGAAGACACTTACAATTTGAATACTGAGGCAAGAGATTCACTCAGAGATGGTAGGTTCACAAGAGCATTAAATTTCAACTAGACTTTTTTTGGGGCCATTCCACTACAAAGAAAATTCATGAATTTTCTTTGTAGTGGAACCGCGTCGTCCGTTACTACCGCTATATAGACGCATAATAGTGCGTCTATATAGCGATACCACTTCCACCGCTTGTCCGAGTAGGCTCGCTATCGCATCGCTCTAATATATGATGTGCATTTTTTTGCGAACAAGAAAGATTTGTACACCCTTGTCTCCAGCTAAAATACTTCAAAGTATAGGTTTTTTCAAGGACTTTCACTCCTTAACCTTATGTCATGCTCAGTGCAACAAATTAACGCATCAACAAATTACCAAATCAATAATTTTCCAAAACCTACAAAAAATGGGGGAGTAGTTCTTCCAGTACTTTACGATCTACTTCGTGCTTCCCATCAAAAGAAAAATGCCTAATATTTAATCCTTGTTCTTGCTCTATTTTTAGTTGAAATTTTACCCTTGGCTCAGTAAGATATTCATCATTCGTCCCATATATCATAAAGAGTTTAATCGAATCCATATAGTCTTTATGGGACAGGTAATCAAGATCTTCAGGAGTCATTCCAGCCCAAGTCACCAGTGCATGCAAATCTGGCTTCTTGTCCATCATCCAACGCCAAATGGTAGCACAACCTTGCGAAAAACCAAAAGCGATTACCTTTGTCTCTGGTGCACACATAGGCAAATATTGATCTATTAAATGCTGCAAATAATTACTGTATTCCGCAATTTCGATGAGTCGATCTTTTTTGGTCATCCAAGAAGCACCCACTATACCTCGCTTTTCGTCCCAATAGAATCTAGACAGCCCTTCAGGTGCAATAAATAAATGCTCTTCACTATGGATGCTGGTAAATTTGTTGACAATACGGCTAGCCAACTGGCCGTAGCCATGGCAAACGATCCATAAGTATTTTACATTTTTTGACGCTTTGCCTAGGGTAGAGTAGTAGGCTGTCTTTTCGATTTTGGTAGTGTGATGCTGAGGTTCAATCATAAAACTGCTTTGGCAAGCAATTTAGTTAATTTTCTTCTTGCGCCTTCCGTTTCTGTTCACGCAATTTTTGATTTTTCTTACGTATTTCTTCGTTCGCCTTTTTAGAGCGATTAGGATTTACCACCGCTCGTTTATATTTTTTCCCGAAGAGATTTTTCTTATCTTCTTTATTTAGAACCGGTTCTGGAAATGGTGGTTCATCTTGTACTTGGTTAAATACTTTTACATTATGCCTCCACTTTCCTTCTTCATATACATATCCTTCATAGGAACCGTCAGGGATCATAAATTCTCCCTCCGGAGTTTTCATAAAAACAAGATGTGGATATATGATTTGGTTATGAATTTCATTGAAATTACAACTCACCTTAGCATTTGCGAAATACTCAATCAAAATACGATGCATCACCGGCGGATGAGCTACACTTTCTTTGCTTGATACAAAAACAGGTTCGCCAAAAGTTGGATTGCCTTCTTCATCAAAACTCAATACGTCAATTACTTTTCTCCTTTCCATCAAAGAGTTCCCGTCATAACCAAAAACCAAATATCTAGTTTTATTTTCCGCGGATTGAAAAGGTACCATTTTGTAGTATAATGCTCCGTACCAATGATCCTTATCCCCAACTTCGAACTCTGGTGTAAAATAGTCAGATGAAGCATCCTTTAGTGATGTCCACGAGCCATCATTATGTAGTATGTACCCCATATAGGTATAGATGTCATCTGCCTCAAAAAGCTGCCAAGTGAAAACACGAAATGATTCGTCTGGGCTTATCAATTTAGAAACCGTAATCAGGCTATCAAATGAGTAAGTGTAAATATCAGGATGATCTAAAAGCTTCTCAAAGATTTCGCAAAATTCAAGATTTGCATTTTGCCTATTGATGAGCAAAGTATCTTGAAGTATCGCTTTACCAAGTACTGTAAGCTTTGACTCCATCTCTAATATTTCGCCATTCATTTTCTTGTCCACTTTCATTGTATCTTGCACTTGCGCAGATAGATTGAAAATAAAGAACAATGAAGTGATAGTGAGTATAATGCTTCGCATGACTTATAAACGATAGGATTCGTATTTATGTTATCTGTTATTTTAGGCAATTCATCAAAAGAATTCGTTCTATATTTGACAAACAAATAAAAATTACTAAATGGAGCATATAAAATTGACAATCAATATCTTAGATTCAGATGATAAAAACAATTTTTACACTTAATTCGCTCTTGAAATACAAATATCATATAAATATCGTTGCATATCTGTTCCAACAATAATATATCTGCCATTGACTTCCTTAACCTTTGTATAAATACTTTTTGTTCCTGCCCATACAAGTTCTCCATCTCTATTTTTTGTCATCGTATCAACTATTATTGAAAATAATAAAGTAGAATCTTTCATTTGCTCAACTTCACCTTCATCATGTGGGAGCAATTTTTTATAGGTGTCTAAATCCAGTCCAATTAGACAATAGATATTATCAATAAACTTGTCGACTTTAGACAAGTGTACTGCTTGGATTGATTCCTTATTTTTAAATCTTATTTCTGCTAACTTATCGTAATTTGGCGCATCTGATCTTAATGATTGGGTACCTAATGTTTTCAAATTTTTTGTTGGGTATAATTTAGGTTCAAATTCAATTTTATTATCTATAAACTTTTTGCAATGAAAACACCCATATGATTTTAGGGACTTCGCATTATTTTTATCGCAAGAAAATATTAAAAAGGGGAACACCAATAAGAATAAATGTAAAAAAGTCACTTGAGTTTGTTTATTAATCAATACAAGTTTACTTTTTTTACTCATTGTTTTTTTTTATAAAAATAACATTATAATCAGTACAAGTATGAATACCTGTATAAAAAGAATAGAAGACGCCCTTGGTAAAGAGCTGGTAATTAAAGGAAATGACATGCAATCCAGATATGACCATATCTGGACCATGGATAAGCCTTCTACAGCTTTGGGTGTATTCCTTCCAAGAAGCACTGAAGAACTCAGCGTCGCTCTTAAAATATGTAATGAAGAAGGCCAGCAAGTAAAGGTGCATGGCGGTTTAACGAATTTAGTAGGAGGGACGGAGACACAATCTGAGGACCTTGTGATTTCCTTGGAGCGGTTGAACAAGATAATTGAAATCGATCCTGCTAGCAGAACAGCCACTGTAGAAGCAGGTGTCATTTTAGAAAATGTACACGAAGTAGTTAGCGAACATGATTTATTGTTTCCATTAAACTTTGGCGCCAAAGGTTCTGCACAAGTTGGAGGTATTGTATCAAGCAATGCAGGAGGCTTACGTGTACTGCGATATGGTATGACTCGAAACTTAGTACTTGGATTAGAAGCAGTACTTGCGGATGGCACTGTTATATCTTCCCTAAAGAAAATCATCAAAGACAATTCCGCCTATGATCTAAAACAGCTCTTTATAGGTTCTGAAGGCACGCTTGGAATCATCACTAAAGTGGTACTAAAACTATATGAGAAACCAAGCAGCAGATGC
>CALIEI010000038.1 GCA_938022165.1 uncultured Saprospiraceae bacterium
CTGCGGCATGCAAGGACTCCAACCCGGAGGAAAGAATTCTATATTAATTCGAATTTTGATGAGGTCCTGTGGACCATTTTAGGTTACGAACCGCAGCTTTTCGCTGCGGCATGCAATATCTCTGATACGGAGGCAAATATCAATTTACACACAGATTTTGATAATGCCTGTTGCTTTAACCAGCACTGCGGTTCTGACTGTTTTTATGTCGTCCGCGATGGGGCTTAAATTTTTTGTTTGTCCTGACCTAGGTCGTTGCCCTAGGCTGTTATATTTTGCCCGCGTTGGGGCTTAGTTTATACATTGCTAAAGTTTAGTCCATGCTTGTATAGCAAGTTGTTTGCTGTCGTCCCCCGTAGTATATACGGGACAGGCCTCCAGGACTTGTTTTTGTTTTTACTGTATTTGATAGGGTTTGCACCCTATCCTTTAGGCTGTGCTCCCTTCGGGAGCTTTAGATAATCAGATAATGGTATAGGATCCTGCGTTGGATCTTGGTCAGATAATGCTGAAATTAATTGTCCTCATCCACTTCCTTAGATTTATCAAATTATAGAGATCGATCTTAAGTCGAAATGAATCATCGATATAAATAATCTACAAAAGCGTAGCCTCGAATCTGGTAAAAGACTAACGCATGAGGGATCGAAAGTAAGCGACCGCTAGGGAGCTGCCCGATCTTTTTTGGGAAGGGCCGAAACGGATGTGGAGTACGATAGAGCCCGACCTTGCGAAACGAAGCCTAAAAACTTCGTTGTTTGCCTAGAATCATGTAATAAGAATAGGCTAAAATCAGGACAATTATTCGCAAGGGCATGCCCAAATCATTTAAAAACATCTAAATTTTAATCATAGAAGAGTCAAATTGTGGATATCACAACTCTAGACGGAAACAAGACCATATATAAGTGTCAATTTGCTTAAATTTGGTCTTTTAACATAAATATATAATGAAGGTAGTAGAGTATTTTGATAAGGCGAATGGAAAGACTTTAATTTCATTTGAAGTGCTTCCACCACTCAAGGGAGGAGGGATGAAGGCAATCTTTGATACTTTGGACCCATTGATGGAGTTCAAACCACCATTTGTGGATGTAACTTATCATAGAGAGGAATTCATTTACAATAAGAGAGCAAGTGGATACTACGAAAAATCTGCCATCCGAAAACGTCCAGGAACGGTAGGGATATGTGCTTCAATAATGCACCGCTATGGTGTGGATGCTGTGCCTCATTTGATATGCGGTGGATTCACAAAAGAAGAGACAGAAAATGTATTGATAGACTTGAATTTCTTGAATATCAAGAACGTACTTTGTTTGCGTGGAGATGCTCGGAAGTTTGAAACAAAGTTTATACCTCAAGAAGGTGGCCATCACTATGCATTGGATCTTGTGCACCAAGTCCAGCATATGAATGATGGTAACTATCTAGATTTGAATATTAAGGATGGTGAGAAAACAGACTTTTGTATAGGTATAGCAGGATATCCAGAAAAGCACTTCGAGGCGCCAAACATGGCTAGAGATCTTGAGTTCACAAAGCAAAAAATCAAAGCAGGCGCTAATTATATAGTAACTCAAATGTTTTTTGATAATCAAAGGTACTTTGAGTACGTAGATCTATGTAGAAAAAATGGAATCGAAGTACCAATAGTACCAGGATTGAAGCCCCTGACCAAATTGTATCAACTGAATTCTATACCTAGAATGTTTTATATCAATATGCCGCATGAATTGGTAAGTGCTATAACTAAGGCAAAGACTAAAGAGGCCATGAAAGAGGTAGGCATAGAATGGTGTATTCAGCAATCTAAAGAATTGAAAGCAGCAGGTGTACCTTGTCTGCATTACTATACTATGGGAGACACAGATACTATCAAGAGGATAGTTGAAGCGGTCTATTAACACTACCAATATGCGAAATTTTATTTTAACTATTGTCTTTGCACTATCCATGTCAATTGGAGTGAATGGGCAAACTATAGATCCAGATACTTTTTTTCCAAATGATTTGGGAGAGCACTTTATGCCTCACTATAGTATCGTAGATTATTTTGAAGAAGTTGCTAAGGTGAGCAATCAAGCTGTGTTCGCTAAATATGGAGAAACCAACGAAGGTCGTGACCTAGTGTACATGGTGGTATCTACTCCTGAAAATATTCAAAATATAGATAAGATAAGACAAACCAATATGGATCTTGTCAATGGAACAAAGAGCGATGCTGAGAACGCTCATGCTATAGTTTGGTTGAGTTTTGGAGTACATGGCAATGAGGCTGGTGCCACTAATAGTGCCATTGCAGCCCTGTGGGAATTGACTGATCCTAACAATAGAGAAATTCAATCTTGGTTGGAGAATACCATCGTAATAATTGACCCTTGTCTAAATCCTGATGGATACGATAGATATACACAATGGAATAGAGGCGTTGGAAATAAAATCCCTAATCCTCACATAGAAACTAGAGAGCACCATGAATCTTGGCCAAGTGGTCGAGTTAATCATTATCAATTTGATCTGAATAGAGACTGGGCCTGGGCTTCACAAGTAGAGACTCAGCAAAGACTCAAAATATATAATCAGTGGTTGCCTCATATCCATGTAGATGTGCACGAGCAGGGGCACAACAATCCTTATTATTTTGCACCTGCTGCACAACCTTATCATGAATACATAACCAATTGGCAAGGAGAGTTTCAAACGGAAATAGGAAAGAATCATACTAAGTATTTTGATGCTGAAGGTTGGCTATATTTCACTCGTGAAGTGTTTGATTTACTATATCCTAGTTATGGAGATACTTACCCTACTTTTAGAGGAGCTGTAGGGATGACGTATGAGCAGGCTGGTCACGGAATTTCTGGAAGAAGTATACTGCTAAATAATGGAGATACGCTTCACTTGGCTGACCGTATACTTCATCATAAAACAGCTGCCTTGTCTACTGTAGAAGTTACTAGTAGAGAAAAGGATAGGGTAGTTAAAAATTTTGTTGACTACTATCAAAGTAAGTCAACTCGGCCACACGGAGAATACAAGTCTTTTGTTTTGAAAAATGATGCCAGTTCAAAAGACAAGATTCATGAGTTGACTAAATTGCTTGATGTGCACGGTATAGAATATGGCGTAGCTGGCACTGAAGGAAGTGTTTCGGGTTTCAACTACAGAAAAATGAAAACCGGATCCATGAAAGTCAATAAAGAGGACTTGATAATAAATACAGATCAACCTTTGTCTACATTAATAGAGGTACTTTTTGAGCCTAGAACAAAAGTGGTGGATTCTCTTACTTATGATATCACTGCTTGGGCACTCCCTTTCGCGTTTGGATTAGAAGGGGTGGCGAGTAAGCAGTTGACAAAGGCGAAAGAAAAGTATGAATATAAAATAGAAAAGGCTGTTGAGAATACAAGTTCAAATAAACAAGCATACGCTTTCATGATACCTTGGCATTCGAGTAAAAGTGCACGTATGCTTAGTGAAATACTACAAGCAGGAATAACCGTGCGATCTGCCTGGAAGCCTTTTCAACTGGAAGGGTATAGTATGGATGAAGGTACTTTGATCATAACAAGTGCGGATAATGAGTTTGTCGATTTTAGATCTAAGTTGAAATCTCTTGCTGATAAACACAGTATCGAAATGTTTCCTGCTTACACCGGCTTTGTGGATCAAGGAAGTGACTTTGGATCTAGTTCTGTTAAATTGGTGAAAGCAGCGAAAGTAGCTTTGGTTAATGATGAAAACGTAAATCAAAATGCGTATGGGCATTTATGGTATTTCTTTGAGCAGGAATTAAATTATCCAATCTCGAATATCTCTTTAGATCAACTCAAGTACACAAAGTTGGATGAGTATGATGTGATTATTTTACCTGACGGATATTATGAGTCCTTTCCAACAAAGGAAATAGATGCATGGGTCAAAGGTGGCGGAAAACTTATAGCAATCGAAAGTGCTATGAATACGCTTAAAAACTTTGAAAATGTAGGAATCAAGACTAAATCTTCAGATGAAAAAATGACCGATGGTATAACAGGTCGTCTTAAAGTATATGCTAAAGAAGAGAGAAATTGGCTGTCGAATCATCTGCCTGGAGCAATAGTAAAATTAAATGTAGACAAAACTCATCCATTAGGATTTGGATTGGGGGATTCTTATTTTACTATGAAAACCAATAGATCTGTATATGAATATTTAGAGTCTGGTTGGAATGTAGGCTACACCACTAAAGATTTTGGTTATTCTGGATTTATCGGCCATAAATTGAAGACTGAGATGATGGAGTCTGTGTGTATTGGTTCCATAGATCGTGGAAGAGGCCAAATTGTATTTTTGGCAGATAATCCTGTTTACAGAGGTTTTTGGAAACAGGGCGGTTTTTTACTCAGTAATGCTGTTTTTATTCTAGACTAGCAGATCCCAAAGAACAAATAAAATAGCACATTCGAGTTGTGTTGTTTAGCAGATTCCATAAACCTTTTTAATGTGGTAGCCGTGTGGCTAGCGTATTAGATCGTTGCACAAAAACATAATTTTTTGGGAAGCTTTAATTGGAAAGAGCTTCTAATAATGAATACCATTGCAGTGCATAGAGTACTTATGACATGCGTAGTGAGTTTTCTATATATAATCTGTATAGCACAACACTCACGTTCCCTCCAGCAACAGATACTAACCCTGTCTGACTTGCCTGTCCAATCAATGGTAAAACTCAATAATCAAGAACTTCATAATCATGAACTAAATCGTCGTGAATTCTCTAGTGAGGCTCCTCGTTTTGCTCATCCGATAGAAGTAAACTTTAACCCAAAAGAACATGGTACCTGGGAAAGCGTGGGTGATCAAGCAATTTGGCGATTAGTAATAGAAAGTAAAGGAGCACATTCTCTAAATTTAGGGTTTGCAAAATTTCATTTACCTTCTTCTGCGGCGCTTTACATATATGACTATGAGGGAAAAGAGAGAGTTAGACCATTTGTGTCAGCGGACAATGAGGAACACGAACAACTTTGGACGCCATTAATCTCTGGAGATAAGCTTATAGTAGAAATAAATATAGCCTTGGCTGATAAAAATTCTTTAGAATTAGAATTGATTTATGTCAATCATGACTTTATGGATATTCAAAAATCAATTTCTGATGCCTGTCATATTGATATAAAATGCGGAGAAGCTGATGGTTATCCAGATGTGGATACCTATAGAGATCAGATCAGGTCTATAGGTTTATATACATTGAACGGTGTTTCCACTTGCACAGGTTTTTTGATCAATAATACTAGGCAAGACTGTAGGCCTTATTTTATGACTGCCAATCATTGCAATCTCAACGAAGACAATGCTGCAACAATGGTCACTTATTGGAATTATGAAAATAGCTATTGCCGCCCTCCGGGCAGTTATAGTAGTGCCGAACCAGGGAATGGTTTATTCACGCAATTTAATTCTGGAGCTGCATTAAGGGCTACATGGAGTGATAGTGATTTCACTCTAGTTGAAATGGATGATGAGATTCCTGATGAGGCCAATGCGTATTTTTGTGGCTGGGATATTAGCAGCAATCTACCATCAAGGGGTGTAGTTATACATCATCCAAATTTAGAAGAGAAGCGGATCAGTTTTAAATACAGCCCTCTTTATCTCGGACAATGGGGGCAAGAAGCTACGCCGGTTACAAATGGAAATCACTTAATAGTCAATTCCTGGGATCTTGGTTCTACTGATGATGGTTCATCAGGTGCTCCACTTTTTAATAGAAGTGGGCTTGCTGTAGGTCAACTGCATGGAGGCTTAGCGGATTGTAGTAATTCGGAATATGATGCATTTGGAAGACTATTTTCTTCTTGGACAGGAGGTGGGCTACCAAAAAACAGGCTGAAAGATTGGCTTGATCCTGATAATTTAGGCTCACTAATTCTTGAAGGTAGAAATTGTGCCTTAATTCTTGAGCTCTCAGATAATGATTTTACAAAGTGTAGAACTGATAGCTTCTTTGATGTAGAGGTTGCGGTTGGAGAATCTTTTCAGGGACTAGTTGAACTTTCTTTTGAGGCTCTTCCGGCAGGCGCTTTCGCATTTTATGATCAAGCATTTGTGAATCCTGGCCAATCTACCACCCTCAATATTGCTAATATCCAAAACTTATCGCCTGGATCATATAATATGACAATAGTCGCAAGAGATCAGGTACAAACTCAGCATATTGAATTGAATTTTAAAATTGAAGAGAATGTGGCGAGCGCACCTTTTTTAGTCAGCCCCCAAAATCTAACTACTATCGATGTAGTAGATCCTCTGCTCATATGGGAAAAGGCTTCAGAAGCCACTTCAAGTATAATACAATTAGCAACGGACATAAATTTCAACGAAAACTTAATAGAAGTAGAAATAAGCGAAAGTCAATATAGTCTCAGCAAGGTACTTCAGCCAAATCAAGCATTCTTTTGGAGAATCAAAAGCAGAAATGCTTGTGGTGATTCGGATTGGTCAGCAGTAAATCAATTTTTGGCAATCAATTTAAGCTGTAGCATAAGCCAGTCTCTTGAGTCGTTTGAAATAATTGAAGAAGAGCCTAGTGAAATATTTTCTCCATTAATGCATAATGGCGAAGGGAGTATTATATCTGTTGCGGTAACGAATATCTTAGGTTCACATTCATTTGTAGGGGACTTGAGCTTTACGTTAATAAGTCCGGCAGGTACTGAAGTTTTATTGCTGAGAAATAGATGTGGTTCTTTCAGAGATTTCGATATTGGTTTTGCAGATGATGGCTCTGTAAATATAGAGTGCCCATTAGAAAATAGAAGTGTTTACCAGCCTTCACAACCTCTGAATGCTTTTAGAGGAGAGCCGGCAGCAGGAGAGTGGATTTTGAAGATTGAAGATAGAAGTGCTTTTGATGGAGGCCAATTGCTATCTTGGTCGCTGGAAATATGTACAAATCCATCTACAGAGTATAGTCTAAGCGCTGACTTAGATATGATAGATATTTGTAGTAATGAATCTATCAGTATACCACTTACACTTGGCCAAAGCTTTAATAATAATCCTAATTTGTTTTTTGAAACCAATATTCCTGAGCTTGCCAAGGTTAACTACGAAAACGGAATACCAAATCTAATTTTGAATCCTGAGGCGTCTATCTCTATTGGGAATTATCCCTTATCTGTCAAAGTGAATGATGCATTTGGTAATGGGGATGAATTTGGACTTGATGTAATAGTAAAGGAAGCACCAAGTGAATTTGAATTGGCAAATCCAATTAATGAAACCGTCTTTGAATCTGATGAGCTTACATTTAATTGGTCTTTATCAACATTTGCCGATGAGTATATTTTTGAAATCGGACTAGACGAAAATTTTAATGAAATTGTTTTTAGGGACACAGTAGAATTAAGTAACGTTTCATTAGAAAATAATTTTGATTTTTCGATTACTTATTATTGGCGAATCATTGCAATTAATCGTTGTGGATCTTTTATTAGCGGAGGTAGAACCTTTACTGTTTCGCAAACCAATAGTGTGAATAAAGTATTCAATAATTTTTTAGATATCTATCCAAATCCTGCAAATGAAATCATTTATTTGGAACTGCAAAATCACGATATCAGAGATGTAGATCTAAGTATTCATAGTTTAGACGGTAAAATGGTGACCAATGGACCAATACAGTTTGAAAATGGTATCTACACTCTATCTGTAAAACACTGGCCTCCTGGTGTTTATTTAGTGACTACCTTAAATGAAGGTCAGGTTCAGATAAGTAGAATAGTGGTGCAATAATATGGCATCCTTCTCAAGAAAGCTTATTTTTACCCTAGGGTAGCTTAAGTAGATTACCCATAAAATTTAATGATATGATTCGTGCAAATGACCCAAGTTTAAAGTCATGGGTGGATGTAGCTTCAGATAGTGAATTCCCTATTCAGAATTTACCTTTTGGTATTGCAAGAATAGAGAATGGCGATGCTGTTGTAGCTTCAAGAATAGGAGACTTTGTTATAAATTTGAGCATACTAGGAGAGCATAGTTTTTTCGAAGACCTCGAATTTGACATTAGTGTATTTCAAAAAAACACTTTAAACGATTTTATCAGTTTAGGGAAAGAGAAAACCGCTAAAGTGAGAGACAGGATCTCAGCAATTTTAGACACAGATCTAGAAGATTGGGATGCAAGTGAGCTTAAAGATTACTTTTTGATTCCTATAGGAAAGGTGGAAATGCTAATGCCAATTCAGATTGGGGACTATACGGATTTTTATAGTAGTATAGATCATGCTACCAATGTAGGTACTATGTTTCGTGATCCAGAAAATGCCTTACTTCCAAATTGGAAGCATCTGCCAGTGGGGTATCATGGGCGTGCTTCTTCGATAGTGGTCTCTGGTACTCCAACCATCAGACCCAATGGGCAACAAAAACCAAATGACGGACCTCCTGTATTTGGACCATGTAAGCTTTTAGACTTTGAATTGGAAATGGGTGTTGTGGTAGGTAAAGAAACACAGCTTGGTGAGTCTGTTCCTGTAGATCAAGCTGAAGATTTTATCTTTGGGATGGTTATACTCAATGATTGGTCGGCTAGAGATATCCAAAAGTGGGAGTATATACCACTAGGACCTTTTTTAGCTAAGAATTTCAATAGTACTATTTCAGCTTGGGTAGTTACGCTTGATGCCTTGCAGCCATTTAAAGTGGACGGTTACAAGCAAACGCCAGAGGTGTTACCTTACTTAAAGCAAAGCGATATCAAAAATTATGATATCAATTTAGAGGTGGCTATACAGCCAGATGGTGGTCAAGATACTACGGTCTGCAATTCTAATTTTAAATATATGTATTGGACCATGTCTCAACAATTGGCTCATCATACGGTCAACGGTTGCAATATACGGGTAGGGGATATGTATGGTTCTGGTACTATAAGTGGCCCGGAAAAAAGTATGTATGGTTCTATGTTAGAGTTGAGTTGGAAGGGAACTACTCCTGTTGCTTTGAATAATGGGGAAACTAGAAAATTCATACAAGATGGTGATACGGTCATTATGAAGGCCTATAGCGAGAAGGATGGGCTTAGGATTGGATTTGGAGAATGTAAAAGTAAGGTTTTACCTGCTAGGCAAACGGTATAGTAGTTTTGATAAGAAAAAAGATTGTTTTATTACTGCGAAAATTTAGAGTGTTCCATCGATGGATAGGAATCTCTCTAGCCGCATTTTTATTGATCAGCGCTATTACTGGAGTTCTTCTCTCTCTCAAGAAGGACTTTGACATTTTACAGCCACCTACTCAGAAAGGGCAAACTGTAGATTTGCAAAAATGGAAGACTCTAGAAGAGCTAAATGAGATTGGCCTTGCAGCTGCTCAGAATTTATATCCTGACAAGTCATATACTATTGATAGAATCGATGTGCGTCCAAGTAAGGGCGTAGTAAAGGTTCTTTTTAAAGAAGAAAATCTTGAGATCCAATTAGATGGTGCTACGGGAACTGTATTATCTGCGGCGCCACGTTGGTCAGATTGGATTGAGTCTATTCACGACGGATCTATTATTAGCGATCTGTTTAAGTTGATATCGATGAATGCCTTGGGTTGGGGCGTGGTGATCATGGTCGTTAGCGGATTTTGGCTGTGGTATGGCCCAAGAAGATTAAGAAAAAAGAGAAAAGAGAGTAGAACATAAGTCCAATTTGGCTGTTCGTAGTTTGTGGCGTGAAGGCCTAATTTTATAAGTTGTATATAATAATTCGAATATAATATGAGCAATGCATTTCATACCTTAACTGTATCCAAAGTAAAACAAGAAACTTCGGATACGGTATCTGTCAGCTTTGAAATTCCAGATACGCTGAAGAAAACGTTTAGCTACAAACAAGGTCAATACTTAACGTTAAAATTTGACCTTAATGGCAAAGACGAAAGACGTGCTTACTCAATGTCCAGTAGCCCTATTGAAAATGATATTACCGTTACCGTCAAAAGATTGGCAGGCGGTTTAGTATCCAATCACATTAACGATAGTGTTAAGGCTGGCAGTCAGATTGAAGTAATGGCTCCAGAAGGTAGGTTTTCTACGCCTCTAGATGTTACGCAAAGAAAAACATATTTCATGTTTGCCGCGGGTAGTGGTATCACCCCTATTATGTCAATCATCAAGACTACCTTAGAGCAAGAACCACAGAGTAGTGTTGCTTTATTGTATGGTAATCGAAATGAGGATACCGTGATCTTTAAGGAAGAACTTGAAATGATGGCTCAAAAATACAAAGGGCAGTTCACATTCAGTCAGATGCTAAGTCAGCCTCATAAAGAGAAGCAAAGCGGCTTAACGGGCATGTTTAAAAAGGCAAAAGTCAATTGGTCAGGTAAGCAGGGTAGAATAGACAAAGCCGCTGTTAGTAGATTTTTGTCAGAGTGCGAAAGCATCTATAGCCAAAATGCAGAACATTTTATCTGTGGTCCAGGTCAAATGATAGATACTGTCGAACAAGCGCTCATGGGGGATGGTGTAGATAAAAAAAGAATTCATACCGAAAGATTCGTCACGGCTAATGAGACCAATGTAACTGTTCCGATGAATTCGTCAGGTGCTACGGTCAAGGTTATACTTAGTGGAGAGGAGCATACTGTGCAAGTTGAAAAAGGAAAGACTATACTACAGGCGATGATCGACCTCAAAATGGAGCCACCTTACTCTTGTACTTCGGGAGCATGCTCTACTTGTATGGCTAAGAAAACCAAAGGTGAGGTGGAGATGGAGGTTTGTTATGCTTTAGATGATGACGAAGTCAAGGATGGATATATTCTTGCTTGCCAAGCTCATCCAACTACCGCAGAGGTGGAGATCAATTTTGATGTATAAAAGGGATTAGCTATTAGCTATTAGACGAGTGATCTAAGGAGCTCGTTTTATCTTCCATAGCATGGAACACGCTAGCCCAGCATTTATAATTTACTGAAAAGGTTCTAGGCGCTAGGTACAAGGGTCTAGCTTGGTTTGTGGGTTGAATTTGGTTTATACTTTTTAAATAACGGGTGTGTAAAAGAAGATCTTAGCCATTAGCTATTAGATGAGTGATCTAAGGAGCTCGTTTTATCTTCCATAGCATGGAACACGCTAGCATTGCATTTATAATTTACTGAAAAGGTTCTAGGTACAAGGTACAAGGGGCTAGCTTGGTTTGTGGGTTGAATTTGGTTTATACTTTTTAAATAACGGGTGTGTGAAAGAAGAAGTTAGCTATTAGCCATTAGCTATTAGACGAGTGATTTAAGGAGCTCGTTTTATCTTCATAGCATGGTACACGATAGCACAGCGTTTATAGTTTATAATTCACCATTTATAATTATTTACATAGATCTAAACATCCATTTTCCAATTTCTTTAAAACCTATCTTCTTGCCGTAGAGTAAAATTCCAATTCGGAAAATTCTGGCAGCTAGCCAAGTGAAAAAAAGAATACCCCCAATAAGTAGTACCACCGATATGGCAATTTGCCAACCGGGAGGATCAAAAGCCAATAGCCCAGGCATCACAATAGGAGAGAATAGTGGAAAGATAGAAGAATATAAGGCAAGTGAACTATCAGGTGATCTAATAACCGTTACCATGATGTAAATCGCTATTACGATAGGTATCATGATCGGCATAGAGAGAGATTGACTCTCTCCCAAATCGTCACCCACTGCTGCACCAACAGCTGCAAATAAAGAAGCATATAATAAATACCCGCCTAGGAAATAAAATACAAATAGCGGTATGATTTTCCACCAGTTCATATTGCCCAATTCAGCCATGAACATCATCACTTTGGCTTCCATGTCATCCATGTCTACCTGCTGTCCATCTATGGCAACGGTATTCATGGCTTCAGGATCTATACCAAATATGAATGCAGCGCCTATATACATTAGTGGTATCAATATGGCCCAAATGAGTAGCTGAGTGAGTCCGACGCCACCTACACCAATGATCTTACCCATCATCAATTGGAAGGGTTTTACAGAGCTTACCATGACTTCCACGATACGATTGGTCTTCTCTTCCATCACGGAGCGCATCACCATCATGCCATATATAATCACCACAAAATACATGAGCATACCCATTATCATTCCTAGCATAGCACCTACCACTCCAGAGAAGCTAGAATTATCTTCTTTGGTTTCGTCTAGAGGGTCGGGATCTAGGGTGACTTTGGTTTCAATATATTTGAGTTGCTCTTTATCCAGTTGAAGCTTATCCATCTTGTAGTCTTTTACTACACTTTTGATGGCAGATTCGATCTTGCTCACATCTTCTAATCCTGGATTCGTTTCTGAATAATAGGTGATTGTATAGTCATTTGATTTTATATTCCGGACTATAGGGAGTTGTAAAACACCTGAATACTTTTCTCTCTCGGTCTGACTTTTTAATGTGTCTAGAGATGCAGTAGATTTTATAAAATGTATGGATCCATCCTTTGCTGAAGGAATATTGCGGTCTTCTAGTAATCCCGCTTCATCAAGTACTACTATATTGAGCACCTTGTCTCCTTCATAAGAAAGGATATAGAAAACAACAACAAAAAAGAGTGCGAAAGCGAAAGGGGTCAATAATGTGGTTAGAATAAAAGATTTCTTCTTTACTCTACTCAAATACTCACGCTGAACGATTAGCCAAAATTTTTCCAAGTGTAGTGGTTTTATCCACGAATATACACTCTAAGGGGCATAAAAGACAACGAATTTCGATAGATATACAGATTTCTCTGACCATTGATTCTGTTAATTGGCTTTTGTTAACATAGATTTAGGATAAAGCAATTTCTTCTGTAGAGGATAAATATCTACTTTTGAGGATAACTTAAAACAAAAAATAAAAGATATGCGACGATTAATTTTATTATTCTCAATGACTGCTTTTTTATTTGCTTGTAGTGATCCATGTGATGATGTGGACTGTGGAGCCAATGGTACATGTGATGAATAAACAGGTTCTTGTATATGTGATCCATGGTTTGAAGGTGACAATTGTGAAACCGAAACTAGAGCAAAATTTCTAGGCGCTTGGAATTCAACGTCAAATTGTGAACTTGGAAATAGTGGTAATACTGACCCTTCATGGACATTTTCTAGCGCAGCTACACCAGAAGCTTTCATTCTTCAATCTGAAGATGTGTTAAGCAATAGAATTATTGAAGCAACGCTAACATCAGGTACTGAAGCGACCATCACTAGTTTTGTAGCTGGAGAAACTACCTTTACAGGAAGTATAAGATTTATTAATGAAACAACAATGATGATGGATATCAATTTTGTGAATTCAAATCAAAATATAGATTGCATGTATAGTATGAGTAGATAATAAACTTCATGTTTTATTAGTTTTATATACTCAACTTTGAAATTCATAAAAATAACTATGTTGCGATTAACTTTTATTTTCCTTTTGACTGGGCTGATGTTCAGTTGTACTTCTGAGCCATGTGATGATGTAAACTGCGGCGAAAACGGTGTTTGTGTAACGGGTATGTGTGAATGCAATGATTTTTTTGAAGGAAACGATTGTCAGACTTTTGCACGAAATAAATTTCTTGGTATGTGGAATACCTCTTCGTCTAATTGCACAGATTTGGATGATGTAGATATCCTACCAAATGTTATTGTTGAAGCTCAGCCTGGTGGGGGTATGCAAGATCTTAGATTTCAAATTCCAGATTTAATAGGGAGTACTTGGGTTCAAGCATCATTGACTGATAATAATAATGCTACATTTTCTACAAGTATCGACTCATTTGCCATATCTGGAGCATTAAATTTTTCGGAAGATTTAACATTCTTTAGTTTAGATTTTACAGCAGATGTAACTTGTAATTTTAACTTGACAAAATAAAAGTACAAACGAATATATAGTTATTAAAAAAGGCCTTATAGTTTTTGCTATAAGGCCTTTTACTTCTACGCTATTGTTAGCAGTAATAAACTCTTAGAATTTTCAAGGATATTTGTAGAATAATATATTGAATTAATGGTAAAATGAATAGTTTAGATAAAATGACTTTGATAATAAGACTTGAGTCCGCTCCGAAAACTCACGAAAGCACAAAATGACTCTTTTGGCGATATTTTCCATTTTCTCAATCCACTGATGCCTGTGCGACAACTAGTTGGCGTGCTCAGGCACGCCTATTTATAGTCGCACAGGCATCACTGAATTTCGAAAATAAAAAATCTCATCCAAAATAGCCTATTTTTTGCAATCCGCTAGTTTCCGGAGTGGACTCAAACATAAAACTTATTAATTATGACTAGAATAATCGTTTTTATTTTCTTTGTTTCCTTTTTCTCATGCAATAGAAGTTCAACTAATTTTATAGTTGTTTCTACAGAAAGCAATGAACGAATAGTAAGTATTAAAGATGCTATAATATTGCTTGAAGAGACAACCGCAAATAAAATTGAAGAATTAAAGGAGCATGGACTTTTATTTAATTTTGATTCAAATGAATCATTAATTTCCGTTTCGATCAATAATGCAAATTATAAGTTGGGATCAGGTATTAAAATTGGAAGCAACAAAAAGGAGGTTTTAGAAAAACTTGGTAAGCCAATTAGAAATAATATTGCCTTAAATAAAGGTAAAAGAGAGATTGGATCAATTGATGCTTTTTTTTATAAAAATGGCTTATTCATATTTGATAATGATGGAAAAGTGAAAAGTATTACTTTAGGAGATATTAAAGGAAAATTAATCTAATCTATATACAACATAGAGAAGTAGATGAATTAAGCTTTTAGTACTTTGGCTTCAAATTTATTATGAAAGTGGGTATGCGAATATTATCGAATTGCGATTAAATAAGATGCATTTTGTTACTGCTGCAACCAGCGATATGACGACATTACTCCTCAGCGGTCGCATGTCGCATAATCGCCAGACTGTTGTTTTATTCTTATTCTTCTTCCTCACTATTTTTCCATCGCTCACGTTTAGCAATTCGTTCTTTATCTTTTGCTTCTTTTTCTGCTTTCCTTCTTTCATCAGCTTTGCTATAAGCGATAATGATTTCTTTGACCAATCTATGTCTTACAACATCATCAACACTTAGATAAACAACATCTATCCCTTCTGTATCTTCAAGTATATTGATGCTGTGTTTGAGACCTGAACGTTGATTGTGTGGAAGATCTATCTGCGAAATATCTCCAGTGATGATACACTTAGCTGAAGGGCCTAATCTAGTGAGGAACATTTTGAGCTGCATAGAGGAAGCGTTCTGTGCTTCATCTAAGATGATAAAAGCATTATCTAAAGTACGGCCACGCATAAATGCTAAAGGCGCAATTTCAATAATTCTGTTAGCCATAAAGTGTTCTAGCTTTTCAGCTGGGAACATATCGTCCAAGGCATCATAAAGTGGGCGCAAATATGGATCTACTTTGTCCTTTAAATCACCGGGAAGAAAGCCCAAATTCTCACCAGCTTCAACTGCTGGTCTAGTCAAGATGATTTTTTTGACCAATTTGTTTTTAAGAGCTCTTACTGCAATCGCTACGGCAGTATAGGTCTTTCCGGTACCCGCAGGTCCTATAGCGAAGATAATATCATTCGTTTCAGAAGATTCAAAAAGTCTTTTTTGATTTACCGTTTTGGCTTTAATGGGTTTTCCATTTCGGCCATTGACTATGGTGCTCGAAGCATCGCCTTTACTAATCTTTGATTTGAAGGGATTGTTGCCATTGAGCATATCCTTGACGGTATCTGTTGAGAGTTCGTCATGCTCTTTGAGCATTCTAATCATTTTCTCAAAAGTCTCTTTTACTTGTTGGGTTATTTTTTTTTCTCCAATGATTTTGAGTTTGTCTCCTCTAGAAGTAATACGGATTTCGGGAAAGGCTCCTTTTACTAGATTAAGTTTGGAGTTTTTCTCTCCATACAATGCGACTGGGTCAACACCGTCTATAGTAAGATTGATTTCGCTCAATATATTTTATTTATGATTATAAATTAATAGTGCTGTGAATTTTGGATAAATATAAAACCACAAAAACTACAGTAAATTATCTATTGCCTATAGTAATATAAGCAATTTAGTATGCTAAAGTTTCGATCCTTGACCTATCAAACCATAGTTCCATGGAATAATATGGTTTAATTATGCATTTTTGTCTAATAATTTAAAAATGGATGATCAAAAGGATTGTAAAAATAGAATTGAAATCGGATAAAATCGCTGATTTTCAAGCAATTTTTAAAGAAAGTAAACATAATATTCTTGAAAGAGAAGGCTGCTTTAGTGTAGAATTGTTGAGATGTGGAGATCCTGATAATATATTCTTCACTTTTTCTGTATGGGAATCTGAAGAAGCGCTTAACGCATATCGTAAATCAGAGTTATTTGGCAAGGTATGGCCAAAAACGAAGGCATGCTTTGATAAACCTGCGGAGGCATGGAGTACCACCTTAGAAGATGCTCCATGGGAATAATTCAAGTGAATGAAGAATTTAGATTTACATAGTTATAGTATTGTGTTTGAAGATATTCAAATAAGCTTGAGAACTGTACTTGCAGAGCTTGACTATTCATCACTATTTGTTCTAGTAGATGAGCATACCAGAGAACATTGTTTGCCTATTCTTATGAATGTGCTGCCGCAAGAGGTGAATTATATAGAAATCAAGTCTGGAGAAATTCACAAAAATCTGGAAACTTGCCAATTCATCTGGTCTTCGCTTTTGGATCAAGGAGCAGATCGAAGGAGTGTGTTGATTAATTTGGGGGGAGGCGTTATTGGTGACATGGGTGGATTTTGCGCATCGACTTTTATGCGAGGAATACGTTTTTTGCAAATCCCTACTACACTTTTATCGCAAGTAGATGCTTCAGTAGGGAGTAAGCTCGGGGTTGATTTTAAAGGGGTGAAAAATATCATTGGCTTGTTTCAAGATCCGATTGGTGTATTAATAGACCCTGCATTTTTGAAGACCCTCGCGCCAGCAGAGCTGAGAAGCGGATATGCTGAGGTCGTCAAGCATGCATTGATTCATGACGCCAATCTTTGGCAACAACTACTGACTATCAAAGAGGTAAATCTCCAAGTCAAATGGGATGATATTATTTTTCGCTCCGTACAGATTAAACAAGAAATAGTAGACCAAGATCGTAGAGAAAAAAGCCTTCGGAAGATTTTAAACTTTGGCCACACCATTGGTCATGCCATCGAGTCCTATTTTTTGGAGTCGGAAACACCACTCTTACATGGAGAGGCTATAGCATGGGGAATGTACGCTGAACTCATACTTTCAAGTCAAATAAGCGAGCTTCCGATACAAGAGTTGAATTCTGCACAAGCCTATCTTCAAAAGATATATGCTGATAAGAAACCAAGTCACTGGGATACTGAAAGTCTTATCCGCTACATGCTTAAAGACAAGAAAAATATAGATCAAAAAATATCTTTTTCTTTATTGAATAGAATAGGTAGCTGTACGCCAGATCAATTTATAGAAGAAGAGCGTTTAAGAAAATTCCTAATGGTAGAATTTGCTTAAAATCAATATACAATCCTGGTATAAAAACGGCTAAGGGATCGGAGGCAGACAGCCGATAGGCTGGAGTCCCGAGCAAGTCCGAAACTGCACCTGCGCAAGCGATAGCGTAGCTGAAAGGTGAAGTTGAAGGATGCAGTCGAGGGACCGAAATGAATATGGAGTGCCGCAGAGCCCGACTCCATGCCCTTTTTCGGGGCAGGGAGACGCCCCGAAAAAATATTCCCTTCTTAATCTCATTCCAAACAATCTAAATAATCGGGATATAAGTTATATCTTTATTATTCGTTATACAACTAATGAAGATGGACACAAGCAACGATGATAATCAGCTGAATGGCAGTGAAATAAGGGCCAAAAATAAGTCGCGCTATCGTAAGATAATTGGCTTCCTATGGTTTGGTGTTATGCTTGGCTTGATCGGGATGGTTGCGCTTTTCTATATGGTGTCGAAAAGTGATCTGCCTTCTTTTGAAGAATTGGAAAACCCGAAGTATGATTATGCTTCACAAGTGTTTGCTGAGGATAGATCGGTTCTAGGCAAGTACTATATCGAAAATCGTGTGCCAGTGGGCTATGACGACTTGAGTCCGAATCTTATCAAGGCGCTTATCGCTACCGAAGATGAGCGTTATTATGACCATGCAGGTATCGACTTTGAAGCCTTTGCCAGAGCAATGACCAAAAATATATTTTTAGGAGATACTTCGGCAGGAGGTGCTAGTACTATAAGTCAACAGTTGGCCAAGTTGCTTTTTACGGCAAAGCCGAGTTCTGGACTAGAACGGGTAAAGCAAAAATTGAAAGAATGGGTTATCGCTATTCGCTTAGAAAGAAAGTACACTAAGGAAGAGATCATTGCCATGTATCTGAATAAGTTTAGTTTTAACAATGGTGCCTATGGTATCAAGGCAGCATCTGAAATATACTTTGGAAAACACCCTTCAGAATTAGCCATGGAGGAGGCGGCTATGTTGGTAGGGATGTTGAAAAATCCATCTAAATACAATCCTCGTCGATTCAAGGAAACGACCAAAAAGAGGAGAGAGGTAGTAATGAAGCAGATGGTGCGGAATGGGTATCTCAATCAGGCACAATATGATAGCCTGCGTGTATTGAAAATGGATATGACGAATTTTAATCGTAGTACTCATGCAGATGGTCTTGCGCCGTACTTCCGTATGGAGCTCAGAAAAGAACTAAAACGAATCTTAGAAAAAGAGACGGAGCGGAAGCCAGATGGGAAGCCGTTTGACATCTATCGTGATGGTTTGAAAATTTATACCACTATAGATCCTAAGGTTCAAGTGCATGCGGAAGAAAGTATGCTAGAGCATATGAAAGAACTACAATCTACCTTCAATAGCCGATGGAAAAATGAAGATCCTTGGACTTATCGAGAAGAACCAGATTCTCTAAATAATGAACCAGGCACTAGTGATGAAGAAATGGCTGCAAGAGCCTATCGCCTAGATTATTTAATCTTTGATTCTGATCGTGCTAAAGATATGCGAACTCGAATCTTGGGTAAAGCGATCAATGGATATAAAGATCAGCTCGATGGCTTCGCCTTGCGTGATGTGGATATACGTCGTATGCTAGAAGAGAAGGAGAACAAAGGTTATCTGAGACAGCTTAGAAATAATAAATTGATCGGTAAGCCGCTTGAAGAAAAATATAAAAACTTCATGAAGAGCGATAGTTGGGGAGAGCTGCAATCGCTCTGGAAGAAATATAAGGGCAGTGTGAAGGACGCGTTTGAGAAAGAGGTGGAGATGAAGGTGTTCACCTATGAGAATCAAGCACTCGAAAAGGACACGGTATTGACGCCCTTGGATTCGATAAAGTATCATCGAAACTTTCTACAGACCGGTATGATGGCAGTAGATCCGATATCTGGTTATATCAAAGCCTGGGTAGGCGGTATCAATCATAAGTATTTCCAATATGACCACGTGACTTCAGATCGACAAACTGGGTCTACCTTTAAGCCTTTTGTATATGCCACCGCTATTCAACAGCAGGGTTTTTCGCCTTGCTATGAGGTAGATGATATTGCCTATACCATTCACACTGGAGAAGCCAATTTTGGCTTATTGCAAGATTGGTCGCCGCAGAACGCAGGCAAAGAATTTAGCGGAGAAAGGTTTACGTTGTTTAGAGGATTGATGGAGTCGAAAAATACGATTTCGGTGTACTTAATGAAGCAGCTGGGAGATGCTGCCCCGGTTAGAGAGTTGGTCTCTAATCTTGGTATTGATGCCAAAAAAGTGCCTCCTGTACCTTCGATTTGTTTAGGTGCAGCTGACTTGTCCGTCTATGATATGACCGGAGCATATACCGCCTTTGCTAATAATGGAATCTATAATAAACCCGTATTTATCAAACGCATAGAAGACAAATATGGCAAGGTGATTTATGAGGGTATCCGTGAGGATCGCCCTGCTCTAGATGCTAGAACAAATTATGTGATGGTTGAAATGCTGCGCAAAGTTATGCGGCAAGGCCTTAGGGGATTTGGAGGGATAAAATCTGACGTTGGAGGCAAGACGGGGACTACCAATGACTACGTCGATGGCTGGTTTATGGGCTTGACGCCTAATCTAGTAGTCGGGACTTGGGTAGGTGGTGAGGAAAGATGGATCAGATTCCGAACACTAAAATATGGTATCGGTGCCAGAATGGCTCGACCTATGTTTGCAAAATTATTGCGTCGCCTAGAATCTGATGAAGAAGTCGACTTTGATGTCTCTAAGCAGTTCGTTATGCCTGAGGGCGATTTGGGTATTGAGTTGGATTGTGATGTATATCAAAGACAAAGAGGAAATTTCGATTCCAATCCATTCGGCACTGAAAATGGCGATGAAACTTTCGGTGGCGAAGGTATGGGTGCTGGATCACCAATAGACTCTATTCAGCAAGCCATAGATGAAGAAGACTTCGGAGAGGACTTTTGATTTTAATTATAAATGCTGTTCTAGCATGTGCCATGCTATGGGAGATAAGGCGTAAACCTTAGATTACTTGCCTAACTTCTTACAAGCAATTTAATTTACTCTTTTAAACACCCGTAATTTAAAAAGTAAAAGCTAAATTCAGCCTACAAGCCAAGCTAGCTCCTTGTACCTAATACCTAGCACCTTTTCAATAAATTATAAATGCTGTTCTAGCATGTACCATTCTATGGGAGATAAAACGTAGACCTTAGATCATTCAGCCTGCTTCTCTCACATTTTGTCGGAATTAGGATTTTTAAGATTAAACGATTGCTAAGATGAATCGAAATCTTGTTAATCTTTTAATCCTATAAATCCTGATTCAGACAGTGTAGGATGGTCATTAATTTTCCACTTTCCACTTTCCACTTTCCACTTTCCACTTTCCACTTTCTAATTTTTTTCAGAAAATATGTTAAAAATTCAAGCAAATGTTTCATTTATCAATTATTAATCGTAATATTACGATAGATGGGAGTAAGCAAGACAAATCTTTTTACAGACGAGCAGAATATGCTTGCGACTTGGGCAAAGGCTCTGGCGCACCCTGCACGTATTGCTATATTGGAGATATTGGCTCAAGCTAAGGGTTGTGTGTGTGGAGATCTGGTAGATAAACTTCCTTTATCTCAAGCGACTATTTCACAGCATTTGAAAGCTATGAAAGAAGCGGGTTTGATCAAAGGAGAAGTTTCGGGAAGAAATATATGCTATTGCATTGATGGAAAAGCCTGTCAAGTAGCAGGTGCATCGCTTATACGATTATTTCAAGTGTGCTCATGCTGCTAGGTAAAGGCTATTTTTTTGCTTGCATCCATCGTAATAATACGATTATTTAACCCTTTAATATTTTTATTATGTTATTAACTATTTTAATGGGGATACTTGGTTTTGCATGTTCATGCGGAACAGAGTGTTGCCCTCCAGGATGTTGCTAATCACTTTTTTTGAGGTCTAGATAAGTTATCTATGTTTCTATAAAATATGCTAGACCAATAAAAAAGACCGAAGCAATGGAACTGCTCCGGCCTGATTAGTTTTTTTCAAAACTGTTCTCGTGCATTTCGGTGCACGGGAATTTTTTATTTGCTTCCTAAGCGATTATTCTTACTGTTGAAAGTTTCTACACCACATTCTAAAAACTGCTTGTACTCATTGGCATCTGGTGTATACCCCACAGGAGAGGTTAGCAATTCAAGATCTGGAGAAACTAGCGCATAATAGGGTTGTGAGTTATTTCCAAAATACTTTGTTTGAAAGTAGGCCCACTTGTTACCATAGGTCCTAAGTTTTCGATTGCCATCACCAGATACTCTAGGTACCTCGTGTGATTCTTCTAGTTTTTTCCTATCATCGACATACAATGAAATCAATACGTAGTTCTTATCTATCACATTATACACTTCCTTTCTAGGCCATACATGCTCTTCCATTTTTCTGCAGTTCACACAAGCATAACCTGTGAAATCTATCAAGATAGGCTTGTTGTTTTCTTTAGCAAACGCAAGACCTTCATCCAAGTCTTTGAAGCATTGTAGATTACTAGGGCAATCACATGGGTTCCAGATACTATAACATGAAGGAGGCGCTAGTCCACTCAATAGAGTTAGCGACTTTAAAGAGTTGGCTTCTTTGTCAAACATAAATCCTGTAGCCATATATCCCGCAAATGCTATCGAGAGCACACCCAAAATTCCTCTGAGCGGACTCAACTTTTTCAATGGGGAATCGTGCGGAAACTTTAAGAAGCCAAGCAGATATATACCCAAGCCTAAAAAGCACAAGATCCAGATACCTAAGAACACTTCTATTTTTAATAATCCCCAATGCGATACAAGATCTGCATTCGATAAGAATTTGAATGCTAAAGCCAATTCTATAAACCCTAATACCACCTTGACTGTATTAAGCCATCCACCAGAACTAGGTAGTGAATTCATCATACCAGGGAACGCAGCAAATAAGGCAAAAGGTAAAGCTAATGCCAAACCAAAACCACCCATGCCGGCAGTCAATTGCCATGCACCACCATCAGAAGAAAGCGCTCCAGCCAATAAAGAACCTAATATAGGACCTGTACATGAAAATGAAACCAAAGCCAGAGTGAGTGCCATAAAGAAAATACCTAGCACACCACCAGCCCCTTCTGCGCTGCTTGATTTATTAGTCCAAGACTCAGGCAAAGTGATTTCGTAGTATCCAAAAAATGAGAAAGCAAAGAATAAGAAGATCGCAAAAAACGCAATATTCAAATATACATTTGTTGAAATCTCATTGAGTATATCTGGGCTAATAGTATCTAGTAGGTGAAATGGCATACTTAGCAATAAGTACACACCTAATATAAAAGCACCGTATAAGACGGCATTGCTAAGGCCCTTACTTTTGCTGTCACTACTCTTGGTAAAGAAACTTACCGTCAGTGGAATCATCGGGAATACACATGGCGTCAATAAAGCCAAAAGCCCTCCTAAAAATCCAAGAATAAAAATCCCAAAAAATCCTTTTGGTGTCTCTTCTTGCTTCACAGAGCAATTACCTTGAGGATTATTTAGATCTACATTAGCAGCCAATCCAGGATATAAACCATCCAGCACAGCTAGATTTTCTCCACCTGTACTTGGTGCTTGTCCAGTACTTGTTGGTACCATTGTCTCTATAAATTTACTCGCTTCATTACCGATCAAGCCTCTCGCTTCTCCAGGAAAAATGACATAGTCTACATCTGTAGGAGGCAAGCATCTAGCATCATCACAGGTCATAAAGGTTAGGTAACCAGTGATTGGACTTGTAGGATCGCTACTTTTTATTTTTTGTGAGAAAGTGACGGGCCCTTTTACAAACTTGATTACGTTCGTATCAAACAGCTTGTCATAGCCTTCCTTACGTTTGCCTTCTTCTTGAGTAGTGCCGTCTAGTTCGTATTGATCAGAGGGATCAAAGTTAAACGAAGTAGGAACAGGGCCATCATCACTAGTATGCTGTGAGTAGATCGTCCATCCCTTATCTATATTAGCTGTCCAGACTGCAGTATAATCTGCACCTGTCTTTTTTACATCGATATCCCATGTAACTGGTTTGAGGATGTCATTATTCTTTACTGCAGCTTTAACGGTTTCTGTAGCTTTTTGGACTTCTTTCTTAGGAGCAGGCTTTGCTTCTTTCTTTGTAGTAGTTGATGCAGTTGGCGTAGATCGACTCACGATCTTAGGTTGAGAAATCTGAATGTCTACTGCCTTATCGCCATTGTTAGATTCTACAGTGATTACTTTATCGGCTTTAGGTGCTGTTGGTTTCGTAGTAACTCTCTCCTCCACTATTCCGATACCACTCTCCACCTTTTTAGCAGGAGCGGCTTGTTTGGCTATTTTAAATTCAAAGTCCACATCTGTTGGAGGAAGACATTTGGTAGCGTCGCAGGTCATGAAAGTTAGGTAACCTGCTACTGGCTTACTATAGTCTGATACTTTTATTTTTTGTCTGAATATGGCCTTCTTGGCAAACTTGGTCACATTCATTTGAAAGATCTTATCAAACCCTTCTTTACGATTTAGATTGTCTTCTTCTGTTTTGCCATTTAGTGCATAATGGTCACCAGCGTCGTACTCAAAGGTAGTCGCGACGGGTCCATCATCAGACTCTAAGTATTGAGAATAAACAGTCCAGCCATCTTCAATATCCGCTACAAAAGTGAGCTCATAGTTGTCACCATCGATGTGCTTTGCATCGTATGACCAGGAAACAGGATTATATATTTGACCTTGGGACACGATCGCATAGGTCAGTGCTATTATGATTAAGAGGTACTTTTTCATTGGTTTAGATTGATAATTGTCCAAAAATATGAATTATAGACAACTCATTTTTAATGCTACCTGTCGATTTAGAAAAAAATCGACTAATTGATGGCTACATTGAAGTCTACCTGCGTAGGTGGTAGACACCTAGAGTCGTCACAAGTCATAAATTCAATGTATCCTTTCACATTTTTCAGATCTGCAGTTCTTTCGATCTTTTGTACCAATTTTAGTTTGTTCGCAAATTTTACGATGTTCATTTCGAAAAGCTTATCGTAGCCTTCCTTCTTTTTTCCAATCTCCTCGATTTTCTCCATTGATTTAATGGACTCATCATCCAAGTTGATAGAAGTTGCTATTGGTCCTAGATCGCTTTCAAGATATTGCGAGTACACATACCAGCCATCATCAATAGTCGCTTCGTATGTCAGCGTGATTACCTTTTCCGCCACTTCAGCATTTATAGTCCAGCTCACTGGATTCTCTTGTCCCCATGCACTTATTGTTAGCACTAAAGACAAAATGATACAAATTGAAATCTCTCTCATGTTTAATTAATTTTTTTGATTCAATAAAATAATGAATCGAAAGAAGTGGTTATAAGATTTTAGTCCCTGTTTGTATAAAAAACGGGCTCAAGAACCTAAAGTTATGGCTAATTGCCATTAATTTCTGACTACTTTGAAAGAATAAGAAAATCTTAACTTTTTTAGGGATAAGGATGACTTGGGGCCATCTCGATCCC
>CALIEI010000039.1 GCA_938022165.1 uncultured Saprospiraceae bacterium
GTGGATAGAGGACTTTAAATGCCTCTTCCTTAGATTATAAAGATAGTAAGTTTTTTTAATAAAAAAGTTTGGTATTGAACACAGTATCTAAGGTGGTTGAGCACTCGCTAAAGATAACTTGGAAAATGTTTCGAACTGACAAAATCTGCAAAGCTGTTTCGGGAAACACCTTAGGCACCTAAGCTAAGCTTACTTATGCTAAATGCCTAAGAAGATAACTTAGGTGTCTTGTGCAAGTTGGAGGGGGTCTTAGGTAACTAAGGTGGTTAAGCACTCGCTAGAGATGACTTGGAAAATATTTCGAACTGACAAAATCTACTAAGCTGCTTCGGGAAAACACCTTCTAAAAACTACAGTGCCTCGCTCTCGTAAGAGAGGTTCTTCAGTGGCTGCAGTGGTAAACCATGTAAGCTTTGTTTACTGGTTCATTTACCACCGAAGGAACTGAAGGCTCAGCACACTTGCCCAAGGCACTGTAGTTTTTCTTAGGTGTCTCGTGGCATCGAAAACAAGCCATTCCCGACGATACAAATAGCAAGTCCGACCTAAATTTCGTCATCTGTACTGCCACAATCAAAGACTAAAAATATATATGCTCTCGGCATCATATTTGTAAAATTCACTTTGAAAAAGTCTCTTTCGGAGCTACATGTCAATAAAAGACTACTCTTGAAAGAATTAGTAATGTTCCAAAATCGATCTAATGAAAAAGTTTAGTAACGTACTCTTGTTCATCACAGTCTTTGTGATTGGCGTAGTGGTCACTCTTGTCGCTAAAGACGAACCATCTACCTACGAGGAGTACGAAATCATCAGTCAGACCACTAGCGGAAAGGAGAAAGTAGCAGCTCTAAACGAGATGGCTAACATCCTAATCCAAAAAAATAACTTTCCTAAGGCTGAAAGCATCGTTGAGAAAATCAATGATGAAATAAGTAATGACGATAAAATTGGCCATGCAGCTTTGAACATCAATAAAGGATTGTTATACAAATCTAATTTTGATTATAAAAATGCATTGAGTCACTTTTACTCAGCACTTGAATCTGCGGATAAGGCTGAAGATAAAAAGCAGATTGCTATTTGCAAAAATGAGATCGGTCATGTCTTTCTTCTACAAAAAGATTATGAAGAAGCAGAGACAAATCTAAATGATGCATTAAGTATCAGAGAAGGTGCTCAAGATATGAGAGGCGCTTCCAGTACACATATCCTATTAGGTAAGTTGTTTTTCGAGAAAGAACTATTTGGTAAATCAAAGCAGCATTACAAGCGAGCATTTGATCTAATGGTGAAGATGCAAGACTTAGATGGTGCAGCTGACTTGGCTACGGATCTAGGTAATATAGATTTTATCTTGGATGACTACGAGAGTGCTTTGGTGTACTATAACACTTCAAGAGATATTTATAATAGAGGAGATGATAAGGAAAAGCTTGCACGTAATCTTTGGGACATAGCAAAAGTGCTTGAAGCTCAAGGCAATCTGAAGCAAGCAACACATACCAATAAAGAAGCACTAGAATTGTGGAAGTCAACTGGTTCAAAGTTGGGAATTGCTGATTCTAATCTTCGTATCGGTAATAATTATATCGCTAGAAACAATAAGCGATCAGCTGAAGAATACCTTGTAAAGTCGTCAGAGACGATCAAGTCGGAACTAAACACTTACGGATCATACAAGATCTTTAAAGGATTATCTGTTGCTTTTGAAAAGCTGGGTAATTACAAAGATGCATTCCAATTCCATGTTTACTATGACAAGAGTAAGGATGTTGCATTTAATAAAGACAAGTCAGAGGCTATGTACGAGTTAAGCACTCGCTACAACTCACAATTTGCTGCTGCTGAAAAAGAACAGAGAATTGAGAAGTTAGAAATTTCGAATGCAGCGTCTAGTAAAGTTAAGAAGTTTTTGCTTGCTGTATTGGGATTAGGTATGTTGCTTGTTTTCAACTTGTTTTCTAGCAATAGCAGAAAGAAAAAGGATAATGCTAAGCTATTAGAGAAGAACAATGAAATCGAATTGCAAAAGGCTAAAATCGATAAGCAAAACGATTTATTGGAAGTAAAGAATGATTCCTTAAATAATCTGAATCAAAAACTTGTAGGAGAAATGGCAGAGCGTGAATCCATCGAGCAATCTTCTTTTGCTAGAGATAGATTCTTAGCGACTATGAGTCATGAGATGAGAACACCACTAAATACTATTGTGGGAATCTCTCATCTATTGATGGAAAATTCTCCAAAGGAAGAACAAGTAGAACAAATAAGAAATTTACAGTTCTCTGCAAATAGTATGACTGTATTTGTCAATGATGTATTGGACTTCTCAAAAATTGAGGCGGGTAAGTTGACATTAGACAATAGAGAGTTTACACCAAAACCACTCTTTGAGAACCTCAAGAAGCAGTTTATCAATCCAATTAATGATAAGGGATTAAATTTCAACTTCAGTTATGATGAGCGTATACCAACGGTTATGGATGGCGACTCAGCTCGTATCAACCAGATCTTTAATAATATCCTTAGTCAAGCGATGGAAGATACAGAGAGAGGGGTAATTGATATGCAAGTATTGTTAGAAGATTATAATACTAAAAGTGCAAAGATTCGTGTCAAAGTGAAAGATACTGGACGTGGTTTGGATAAAGAACTATTGGAGAAAATGTTCCAAGAAGTTAATCCAGATGCGGATATATTTGAAGGCTATCAACGTAATAGCATCGGTTTGAATATGGCGAAGCGTCTTGTTGAGCTTCAAAATGGTAAAATAGAAATTAAGAGTACTGTTGGTGAAGGAACCCTATATAGCGTATTACTTCCATTCAAAGTGAATCCGAAAGTAGCAACTCAAGTAGTAGAGGTTGTAGAGGAAGTTAGCTCACTTGAAGGTATGAATATCTTGATCGTTGAGGATAACAAGATCAATCAGCTAGTGGTAGCTAAGATGTTGAATGACAAAGGTATAAAGACGGTTACTGCAGATAATGGAGCAGAGGCACTACAGGAAGTTAAAATGCATCATTTTGATCTGATCTTGATGGATATTCAAATGCCGATCATGGATGGATATAAAGCGACTGCGGAGATCAGAGCGATGGAAGACAACTCTAAGAGTGATGTTCCAATTATTGCTTTGACAGCTTCAGCTTTCCTTTCAGAATTAGAAAAAGCAAAACTTTTTGGAATGAATGAGCACGTAGGAAAGCCATTTAGTCCTGAAGAATTGATGGAAAAAATAACAGCTTGCTTGACTCGTTTCAAAGCGGGAACTGCATAATTAAGATACTAAAATATAATGCTAATCTTAGGCTACTCTATCTAATAGGGTAGCCTTTTTTTATATCCCCAACATATCTTTCATTTCAAAATATCCCTTCTTGCCAATTATCCACTTGGCTGCTTGATAAGCACCTTTAGCAAAGCCCGCTCTACTATTTGCCGTGTGCGTGATATTGATTTGATCCTCGACGGAATCAAAGTAAGTAGTGTGTGTACCTGGAACACCATCTTCTCTTTTCGCAGTAATAATAAGGTCTGTATTTTTATGTGCTTGGTTGAGTTCCCAGTCTGTTTTATTGGGCAGGTCTGTGATTATATTCTCAGCTAGACGTATAGCAGTTCCACTTGGTGCATCCAATTTTTCTTTGTGATGTATTTCTTCAATAGAGGTATTGTAGTTGGGAAACTGACCCATTAGCTTAGCCGCATAAGCATTGATCGCAAAAAATAAGTTTACTCCAAGACTAAAGTTTGGGGCATAAAATAGAGCAGTATCGTTATCTGCAGCTAGCTTTTTTGCTTCGTCTAATTTATCTAGCCATGCAGTAGTACCAGATACAACAGGAATATTGTGTTCTAAACTAAGTCTAATATTATCAAATGCACTTTCTGGTCTCGAAAATTCAATGCATACATCTGGAGCAAAACGTTCAAGATTTTTTATTTCACTTAGATTTTTAGAACTGATGCGAAGAACTATTTCGTCGTGATTCGCTAAGGCAATTTTTTCAATTTCCCTACCCATTTTACCGTATCCAATAAGCGCAATCTTCATACTTATGTTTTATGCGCTAAAGGTACTTTTAAATTCTATTTTGAAAAAATGTATGCTTGGAATAAATTTAAATAGCCTTTAAGCATTAAGGTATAAGGTATAAGCATCAAGGTGTAAGCATCAAGGTGTAAGGTAAAAGGTATAAGATATAAGCTTCAAAGTTCAAAAAACCTTGAATTGAAAATTGCTCATTGATCACTGAAAATTGGTCATTGAAATTGAAAATTAAACATTAAAACCTTGCGCCTTGCGCCTTGCACCTTACCCCTTGCTCCTTAATCATTATTCAATCATACACCACCACAGTATCTGAAAAACGATCATGCCAGCAATCATTATGAGAAGGTAGGAAGGAGAACACATCAATAGGAATCATACGCCATAGGGTACGTAATAAGAAAACTTTGAAAGAGATTTCTGTTTCTAAATTATGTACCACCCTTGTTCTTGTTAGGTATTTGCCAAGGGTTTTCCCATTAAACAAAAATTCGCTTGAAAAATAGACGAACAGTGTTGAGGTAACTATTACGTAGTCCAAGAAAGGATTGAACTGATGAGAATTAAAAAACAGGTATTCCGAAGAGCTAATATATCCAACGAATATACCCACCAAAGTAGCCAAGCAATAAATACTTAAATAGTCAATCAGGAAATTTGCAAGTCTAATGTATTTTTCAGCTTGAATAGTCTTGCTTAGATGCCATCCAAGTTCAATATCGATGATTTGAGTGTAATACCTTTTCATAGGATAATCGTTTTCTAGGGAAAATGCTCACCGTGAGATTTTCTAATATTGGATTTATCCGTATGTTTTGATGAAGGTGTTTACTGTATAGTAGGGTGGTAATAATCATACAAAAATGAGTGACTATTAGTTCGTCAAAAACAAATTTATTTGCAAAAGTGGGGGTAGTATTTTCGAAATGAATACTAGACGACTTTGTCAGCACAAGATGAAGAAGCGAAAGCATCGGGCTTTGCTTTAAACTCGAAGCCCATTCCTAATATATAACCCATTGCTTCTTTAAGTGCTGTGTTAGATTTGAAGTGAGGATCAGTATTAATATCTGCATGAACCTCCAAAGCTACATTGTATTGATCAAATAGATCACAAAGCGCGTAGGCGATATCTACAGACTTGGCTACTTCAGAAATCATGCGCTCTCTCAAACTCATTTTTTGCTTGGTTGAAGAATTATTGATGAACATAAATCCACCTTTTTTCTCCCTGAGAAATACAATCACAGTGGCGTACTCTATGACTTCATTGCGCACTTGTGAATCTGTACCTATACAGACTTTGAGCTTATAGCCCTGTTCATGCTGTTCTTTGATAGTCTTTTCAACGGCTTCCTTAACCGGTATTTCTATTCTTGTTCCATTGAGTCTACGCCAGTTTGCAGCCATGCTTTATCTTTAAAAATGAATAATATTCAAAATTTAGTTTTTCGAAATCTTTGCTCCACAATATACTAAACCGTTTGATATCTCTTTTCGTTCACCAAATATTAAACTATCTCGAATATGTACAGATTTGGCGACATAGAAAGAGTGATATATTAGGATTAATTTTAATACCAAAATTAAATTGACAGTATCCGCTAAAAACTACTATTTTTGGAGAATGTATTGTGTGCTCCTAGAGCGTTAGCAGATTTAAATACCTCGTACAACCTTACTAATGAACTTGACTTTCCGATTATTCATCTATTCTGTTTCTTTACTCTCACTCTTTGGCTGTATTTCTTCGACCGGTGGCTCAGCGCACATTGGAGAAGGTTTTAATCATCTTGCCAATGAGAGTAGTCCGTATCTTTTACAGCATGCTAAGAATCCAGTCGATTGGTATCCTTGGTCAGAGGAAGCTTTGAATAAAGCTAAGGAAGAAGATAAGTTGATAATAGTAAGTATAGGTTATTCTTCTTGCCATTGGTGTCATGTGATGGAACACGAATCTTTCGAAGATACAACCGTTGCAAGAATAATGAATGAAAATTTTGTAAGCATAAAAGTTGATCGTGAAGAACGTCCAGATATAGATGATGTTTATATGACAGCATGCCGGATGGCGACTGGTGAAGGTTGTGGATGGCCACTCAATGCTTTTGCATTGCCAGATGGCAGACCAATATATGCGGGCACCTATTTTCCAAAGAAAGCTTGGGAAAAAATGCTTACCCGTTTCATTGAACTTAAAGAAGATGATGAGGACGAACTAGAAAATTATGCTACTCAACTTACAGAAGGAATTCAAAGTTTGCAAAAGCTTGAAATAAATACGGATGAATATAAATATGAACCTACTGTATTAAATCAAATCACTTCTAATTTTCTAGCCAACATTGATTTTAAGGAAGGAGGAAGAAAAGGAACTGAAAAATTTCCTTTACCTAATAACTACGAATTTCTTCTGAGAGAAGCTGTCCTTAACAATGACCAGAAGGCTATGGAGGCAGTAGAGACAACCTTAGATAAAATGGCTATGGGAGGTATCTTTGATCAATTGGGTGGGGGATTCTCCAGATACGCTGTTGATCCTAGATGGGAGGTGCCGCACTTTGAAAAAATGCTCTATGATAATGGCCAATTGGTAAGCGTATTTAGCAAAGCTTTTCAAGTAAGTCAAAAACCACTATACAAATCAGTAGTAGAAGAAACGATTGCTTTTGTAGAGCGAGAATTAAGTTCCCCTGAAGGTGGCTTTTATAGTTCCTTAGATGCAGACAGTGAAGGCGAAGAAGGCAAGTTTTATGTCTGGAAACAGGAAGAATTGCACGCTGCCATAGCAGATGAGCAAGACAAAAAGATTTTTGACACTTACTATGAAATAAAGAAAGGTGGAAACTGGGAGCATGATAAAAACGTGCTGTTTGTTAAAAAATCAATTGATGAAGTTGCAAAGAAATTAAAGCTAAGCGCAGAAGAAATTAATAGCTCTTTGGCTAAGTCAAAAGCCAAGTTGATGAAGGTACGTGATCAAAGAGTAAGGCCAGGATTGGACGACAAAGTTTTGACTTCATGGAATGCGCTCATGCTCAATGGATATATTGATGCGTATAGAGCACTTGGCAAAAAGGAGTATCTGGATCGAGCTTTAAAAAATGCTAATTTCTTAGCTAAGACTATGATGCAAAAAGATTTTAGACTCAATCGAAATTACAAAAGTGGTAAGTCGGTTATCAATGCATTCCTAGACGATTATGCGCTGTTGATTGACGCATTTACTAACCTGTACCAAGTGACTTTCGATGAGCAATGGTTAGACAATGCAAAGGGGCTAACGGAGTATGCGCTGACTCATTTTAAAGACGCTGAGTCTGGTATGATGCACTACACATCCGAACTGGACCCAGACCTAATCGCTAGGAAGATGGAGTTAGCGGACAATGTTATCCCAGGGTCCAATAGTAGTTTTGCAAGAGCGATTTACAAGCTTGGCATATTTACCTACAATGAAGCTTACGTAGATATTGCCGATCAAATGATACGTAACATGGTAGAAGAAATCAGTACAACCGAACTACCCAATTTTTACTCCAACTGGTGTCAATTGTATAGCGAAATGAATCGTCGTCCATATGAAGTCGCTATTGTTGGCGATGATTATCAACAAAAGTTAGCAGCCCTACAAAACAAATACGTTCCTAATGCCCTGTATCTCGGTGGCAAAAATGAAGGGAATCTTGAGTTGCTTAAAGGTAAATTATTAGAAGATGAAACGATGATCTATGTATGCCAAAACAGGGTTTGTAAGTTACCCGTTACAGACGTCGACAAAGCTTTTGCTTTGATGAAGTAATCTGATTTTTTTTATTTGGGGCCATTCCATACTCAGAGAAAATTTATGAATTTTCTCTGAGTATGGAACCGTGTCGTCCGCTCATACCGACCAAAAAAGGTCGGACCCGCTACCACCACTTGTCCGAACTGGCTCGCTTGCGCATCGCGAAGTACATTTTTAACTATTGATTTGTTTCTCGTTTGATGTAATAGACTCAAATTTCTTAGTACCTTCTTTATGCTCATAAGGTGACCCTAGACTATTGAGTTTCTATCAAAAATATCAATAGTGTACCAGGATCTCCCTATTTTCTTTCTTTGGATAAAATTGTACGCACGTTTTACTGCCAGATATGCATAAAAGGACAATTTTACCCCAAAATCGAACAATATTCACACGCATTTTTTGAGTTTAGCTCAACATTTGCAATTGTAGGCTCTAGGTAACCTCATGAAAACAATTTTAATTTTTTTCGCCCTCATGGGTACGACACAGCTTTGTTCTCAAAGCTGTGTCGAATTTTTAAGCCAAGTCAAGTCCTCGGCTCAAGCAATGACACTAAACACATATGAAAACGAAACAGTAAAAAGTGTTAGCTTTTATGATTTGATTATCGATGCTCAGTACAGATACTTCGCTATAGTTTGTTTCAAAACGAAAAGCGAATGTAACGAATATCTCTATGAGGTAAATTCGCTCACCAAGACCTATTATTCTCTATACTATCTTAGTAGCCCACTCAATACATTTCAGGAATATATCGATTCTTATAATCACAATTTAGGATGTGCCCCAGTGCTAAAAAATGAGAATCTCCAAAATATAATCAAACCCTAAATCGCAGGCTTCATTTTACTTCTAATTGCTTGTACTTAGCGCTATCCAGTTCATATTAAGTTGTAAAGCAAATTTTGTTTTATTGGTATAATTATATCCCTGAAATATGAGTCCACTCCGGAAACTAGCGGATTGCAAAAGATAGGTTATTTTGGATGAGATTTTTTATTTTCGAAATTCAGTGATACCTTAGCATCAGTGGATTGAGAAAATGAAAAATATCGCCAAAAGAACCATTTTTTGCTTTCGTGAGTTTTCGAAGTGGACTCAAATTTAGTTATATAATTATTCTCTTAAGAATTTAAAACAAAAGCGATGATCAGAGCAATAATTCTATCGCTAATAGTGAATACGGTATGCTTCGCCCAAACCAATACACTTCATCTTGAATACGAACAAACTATACTGGTAGATAAAGTGCTAAAGGAAAATTCGTCTAGAAGTGGCTTCATGAATACATTTTCTCCAGTGTTTATCGATGGAGTAGAAAAGGTTTTGAATACCAAATCTTCAGTTCAAATTCATAATGATTCTATAATTGTAAAAACACGGTTAGCTGGCGAAAATGAAAACTTTAGCACTAAATATCAGACAGATAAAGAACTTTACTATTTGAATTTGCTTACCGGAGAAAAGAAGCTGTCTAATCCTAAGAATAGACTTTATTCAATAAAAAAGCTGAGGGTAAATTTGAAAGAGAAAAAATACAAAGAAGGCGATTTTGATAATTGCGAAATAAAATACTACACAGCAAGAACCGAAACAAAGAAAATGGAATTAAAAGTTTGTAGCAATATCAAAAGTGAGAATAAGTATGGTTTATTTGATGAATACTTTTACAATGGAATGTTGATAAAAGAGCAACGAATAATAGATGAAGAAAAGAATGAAGAACAAATCAGAAACCTTATTTCGATAGCTGACAAAGTTGAATTTAATTTTAAAAATGAAATTAATAAATCAACAGCCTTAATTTTAGCAAATAGGAACTTGACGACTGACAGCATACAGTTAAATAAGCCATTTGCGGATATCTACTTTAAAGATATTAGTAAGGATGAAATAGTATCACTGAATTCGTATAAAGGCAATGGCAAATTTTTACTTATTGATTTTTGGGGTACTTGGTGCAAACCCTGTCTAGCCTCCATACCTGAATTAAAAACATTTTATGAAAAATATTCAGAAAAGATAGATCTGATATCAATGAATTATAAAGATACTAACCTACGAATGGTAAAAAATAAAGTAGAAGAAACAGGCATGTATTGGACCCAAGGCATAGCAACAGAAAAGGTGAATAAGGTGCTAAATCCGGATTCTTACTTTCCTGGAATAATTGTATTTGATGATGAAATGAAGTTGATAATACGAGATAAGGCATCAAGCGCCATTGAACTTGCTGAGCTAATTCTTAAAGAGTGAAGTTATAAGTAGAAAATAATTGCTCTTGAATCAGAAAGAATCTCTAGTTATTATATTCACTCAATATTGTGTTAAAACTAATTCTAAAAAATTCTACACTAAACTTTCAACCATCTAAGAGGGTTAAATACATAGAGGTCGTTTATGATACATATAAATAAAGCTTAATATGTAATAAATTCATAGATAACGCAGTTAAAGAACTAAGTAGAGCGTTTTATGGGAGGATTTAAAAGATCTTTTTGTTATGTTTACTTACCTTTATTAGAATATAATTTTAGGGTTTTGAAATGTATGTTTTTCGAAAACCTTAAAACCAAAACAATATAGAATGGCACTAAAAAAACACTTTTTACTTATAGGAATGGTCCTGATGATGAGCAATATGTTTGCCCAGCTAATTGTAAATGATGAATTTACATCAAAAGGTGCAGCACCCGAAGGGGCTTTTTTGTTTGAAGAAGGGGATATTATTCCAAACCTTAGATTTAAAAATCTAAAAAGTGAATACTTTAATCTTCATGAAAAGCTAGACAAACTAGCCATTATCGAGTTTTGGTACATTGGATGCAAGGCCTGCGTTGACAATAAAAAATATCTCCAAAAATTTTCCAATCAGTACAACATCAATGTGATAAGCATCTCTATCGATGAGAAGCCTTCATCGGTTCGAAAGTACCTTGCTGACAATAATATCTATTGGGATAATATTCAAGATAACAACGCTTTTAAAGGCTTCTATCAAAAAACGAAAGGCGTATCCACTCCAGCATACATTATCATAAATGAAGACAAGGAGATTCTAAAAGTATTCAACAGCAGTGTTTCGGATATTGGAAGGGTTGGCGTATTTCTACAAAACTATACTAAATAGAAATGATATTTAATTGCTGCTTTTTGTGAAAGCAGGCTAAATGAAAACAATAAAAAAGCTCAAGATCAATCATTGATCTTGGGCTTTTTTTGATTTGACTATTCTGTGAATACTCGATAATCGGCTATTAATACTCCATATTGACTCGATTAGTTTTATTTAAAGATTTGTTCCCTAAAGCAGCGAAATGCCATTCATTGGAGTCTATAATATACCAAGATATGTTAATTAGCTTATCAGCATGGTATTATATTATTAAATATCAGTTATTTAAACTAATTTAAGGGTGTCGACCGTACTAGTAAAACAAATTGAAAAACACTTAACCAGAGCAAACAAATTAGAGAATCCGAATGAAGCTAAGAACCATACTCCTCACAATCACTAGTACCTTAATCTTGCAATTCCTGTACAGTCAGGATATTCATTTCACTAATTACAATTACTCACCACTATATTTATCAGCTGCCAAGACAGGCGAATTTCAAGGCACGTACAGATTTGGCGTTAATGCTAGGACGCAGTTCGATAGCTTTATAGCCAAGCCATATAGAACGATAATGGGCTATGTGGATGGTAACATTGCAGGTGGGCTAGAAGATCATCACTGGTTTGGACTTGGGCTTAACATATATACCGATAGTGCTGGTGATCTGGCTTATAAAAATAGTGGTGTACATCTTAGTGCAGCTTATCATTATGCTTTAGATAAAAAGTATAACACAGTTATAACCCTTGGTGGTCAGTTTGGAATCACGCAACGAAGTATTAATGATGAAAATTATATTTCCACAAAAACACTTATGAATGAGACTGATCCTGATTTATCTCTACTTGATAATTTCAACCCTACTATTTTTGATGTGAATGTAGGACTTAGTCTTAAGAAGAAAACTTCCAAAACGGATTATTTGAATTTTGGCGTTGCGGTTAATCACTTATCGCAACAGCGTTTTACTTTTAGTAATTCCAATGTACAGAATACAGTAGAGATACGAATCAATGCTTATGGTGAATATTACTTCCAGACGAGTAAGCAATTGGCATTTAGACCAAGCATCGTTTATTCTAGAATGTTCAATTTTCAAAATCTCTTTGGACAGGTTAATTTGGAATACAAGCCAAATAAAAAATCACCTACTATTATCAAAGGAGGGTTGGGCTTGAGATCAGGGGATGCATTGCAGATTTTAGCAGGCATGTTTTATAAAGATTGGGATGTAGGGATTGCATATGATTTGACTGTTTCTTCTGCCGCTAGGTTTACCAATCGATTTGGCGGCCTAGAAATAGGCATCAAAAAAATACTTATAAAAAATACAAAGCCAAAGGCCACGCCTGCTATACTTTGTCCTCATTTTTAGCGCCTAAATGAAATATCATGATTCGAAATACATTTTTATTTGCGGCTATTTTATTCTTGCTCGGTGTGTCCTTGCCAGCTAGTGTCAATGCTCAATTGCACCACCATAATCAAGATCTGCCTTGTGTCAACAAGAATTATAATATAGTTGCTCATGTGGCGGTAGACTCGGCAGGGAGAGCACCTTTGTATTCAGAGATGGAACTTGATACTGTAATGAGTGTTTTAAACGAAGTTTTTAGCCCGATATGTGTTTCATTTTCCTTGTGCGAATACAACGTTCTCGAAGATGACTATGCTCTAGGTAGAGTCAGGGGTGAACCCATCTCTAAAGAACAGCAATTGGCAGAATTAAAATCTCGATTTACGCAGCGTAGAAGAATCAATATTTTCTTCCTAGATTTTGTTTTTAATGAACTTTGCGGAACCAGCACTTTTGAAGGAATTCTTACCTTGAATGATGCCAATATCTTTACCGAACGATTATGCATAGGTAACGGAGCTGGAATTGCGATGGAAGTAGCCCATCACCTTGGGCATACATTCGGTTTGCGCAACACTTACGATCCTGGTTCAATAGAATTGGTGGATGGCTCTAATTGTGCAACTACTGGAGATCTTCTTTGTGACACTCCAGCAGATCCCTTTGGTCAAGTAGATAGAACCCCAGAAGAGCAAATACTCATAAATGATGGCGAACTTCAAGATGCCTTTATTAATACGAATACTTGTGAATTCCTTTATGAGATTAAAGATCCAAATGGAGAATATTATAACCCAGATGTTGGGAATATTATGACCGCTTATCCATGTAAATGTGGTTTTACGCAAGATCAATTTAGAAAGATGGTAGAAACTATTCTTAGATCAAATATAGAACACTTCTAAAAACGAAAACTATGAACAGAATGTCTCTATATAAAAAGATTTTTTCTTGCCTCTTAGTGATGATGGGTAGCTATTCCCTTTATAGTCAAACGGCAAGTGCTACAGAAGGCTGTGCAGAGTTAACTGTTGAGTTTTCTGCGCCAACATTAAGCAGTTATTTCTGGAGATTTGGAGAAGGTGGAGGTAGTGTTTCAACGCTACAAAATCCAGTACACTCTTATATCCAACCAGGTATTTATCAAGCTCAATTATTTGAAGGTGAGAATGGCCCTCAGATAGGAGAGAATATTGAAATTACTGTTTTTGCTCCAATAGAAATCGATATTACAGCAGATGCTAGAACGGGCTGTGCACCCATGGAAATAAATTTCACCAGTGATATAACTATAGATGATGGGATTGTAATTGAACAAATTATTTGGACTTTTGGAGATGGGAACAGTGCATCAGGTCCTAGTACTAGCTATACCTATCCGCAGAACGGTGTATACACCGTGTCAGTTAAAGTGATTGCATCTGACTCGATAAAATGTGACGCACCAGTTATTTTTGAAGATTATATTGCGCTTGAAGGAGTGCCAGTTACGTATAGCCTCAACCAAAGTACCACCTGTGATGTACCCGATGAATTTATATTTACGAACACAACTGAAGCAGAACCAGGCAGTACTTTTTTCTGGGATTTTGACAATGGCGAAACTGAAAACTCAGAAGGCCCTCATACGATTACCTATGATGCACCTGGTGTTTACTTTCCGGTCTTGACGATCACTTCACCCGGTGGATGTGAGTCTTCATTGAAGAGAACTGTTAGCGTAGGTCCGCCTATCATCACGCCATTATATCCTGATACGATTTGTTTTGGAGAAGAAGTAGTTCTCAACCACTCAACTATAGCGAGAGATTTTATTTGGGACTTTACGGGGGCACCTGTAGATACTAGTGTGACACCGCTTATCTCGGAACTCAAGCGACCAACGGTATTATTTACAGAGCCTGGTTTACATACCTTTTTGCTTACTGCAATAGCTGTGGATGGTTGCGAGACGACTGAGACCTTAGATATTTTTGTTCTAGTACCAGATGCGTCTTTTACTTTGGGTCCAGAGGTGTCTTGCTTGGATCCACTTTTGATCGAGTTTACAGCCAATGATCCCAATCATCAAACTTATATATTCAATAATAATCCTTTTGGCACAGGACTAAATGTAGAATTTGACGAACCGACAGGTGCTACAGAGTATGAGTTACCTGATCGCGATACCTATTATCAAAATGCATTAGATTCTGTCACCACACGTCTTATCGTATCTTCAGCACAAGGCTGTACAGATACCTCTTACCTCACTTATTTTATCCAAAGACCTGAGGCTTTTTTCATACCTGATGTGGTAAGAGGCTGTGTACCATTTGAGGTTAATTTTACGGATCTTAGTTTTTCAGAATTTGATATCCAAACTAGATTCTGGGATTACGGTGATGGGGGACAAGCTCAATTTATGGGCAATGACACGGTAGCCACACATGTATATACCACACCTGGTATACATGAAGCCACTCTTCTTATTACTGATGTAGAAGGATGCAAAGATATTTCACGTGAAGTACAGATTGTAGCTATTGATAAGGATAGTATTCCTGCACCTGGGGCACCTTGTGCAAAGAGATCAGTATGTGTAGATGAACCCTTAGAATTGATAGCTTCTGCAGCACCAAATACCGCAATACACTTTGAATCTGATGAAGGTAGATTCAATCACTGTTGGTTGGATCTACGACCTAGTCATGCTTATCAATACCCTGGTACGTATCCCTTAAATTATACATTCGAGTTCTCTGGTGTGTTCATAGACTCTGTGGTGACTGGATGTGTTGTGGATGTCTTAGGTTCGCGGTCGGAGGCAGAGTTTTTTACTGATTGTGCAAATCCTTATGTTGTAGAATTTAGAGGTGAGAATAGTATCAATGCGGACGAGTACACTTGGTATCTTGAAGGTCAAGTTATCTCCAATCAAGCGTCTTTCACACACACTTTTGATGAGCGTGGTGAATACACTATATATCTGGATACTAGACAAAATGGGGTGGATTGTTTGCATCGTGATAGTGTTGAAGTATTTATTACAGAAGTAATGGCCGCTATTAATGTGCCTAGCGTTGCTTGTGCTTCCAACCCTGTCAGCCTAAATGCCTTTGGATCGCAAGATGTGCATACTGGAGGTAAGGCAGGCTATACTTGGTTGTTTGAAGACCAAAGACCAAGACAGATTGACGACGAGGTGATAGATCATTTTTTAGAGCCCGGTTTCCAAACGGTTACACTTGTCGTAGAAGATATCAATGGCTGTACAGATTCCATTTCAACGACGACTACAGTATATGACTTGCAAGCGGATTTCATAGCGGACACTTTAGTTTGTTTGCCTTCAGATGCATCGCTTACCAATTTGACTACCAGTGATACGACCATCGTCAGTTGGCTTTGGGACTTTGGGGGTAGTACTTCTACGCTTGAAGATCCGGGGCATCTTTTTGATACTTTGGATTATGATCCAGAATTGCTAGGAGATAGTATTACCGTTTCACTACTTGTTACAGATGTGATAGGCTGTACAGATACAAGTGAATTTTTAATTACGACCTACGAAATATTTTCTGAACTCTTTATGAATAATGGTCCTGTCATTTGCGAAAATGAGAGCATCACCTTTGATGCTGCTGACTTTAATGAGTCAGGTTCATTCCTGACTTATGAGTGGGACTTTGACCAAAACGGTATCAGCACCGAAGATAGTCCATCCGTCCTATTTACAGAGGCGGGAGAACAATTGGTCACACTGACCTATACAGAGGCTTCCTCAGGTTGTCAAAAAATGATAGATACATTGATTACAGTCTTGCCTACACCAGGAGCCAGTTTTATCACCGATCAGGATTCCATAGATTTTATTTGTTTCCCAGAGCAAATTCAGTTTACAAACACTTCTGATATCGGAGAGAACGGATTGTATTTTTGGGATTTTGGTAATGGAGATATGTCTAATATTGAGAATCCCAAAAATCCATTTGACAAAGGCACCTGGGATGTACAGTTGATTGTATTTACCCCGGAAGGTTGTGTTGACACGGTTGTCCAGTCTTATACGCTTGTAGGGCCAGAAGGGGATTTTACAGTAGATAAAGATGAGGTTTGTCCAGGAGAAGAAATCACTTTTACGCTTATTAATAGTATCGATGTAGATAACTATACTTGGGATTTTGATGATGGAACACAGATACATAATCAAACACCAGTTACACATATTTATGCTGGGGATAATTCTAATGATATGTTTACTCCAAGATTGATTTTACGATCTGATGAAGATGGTTGTGACTTATCTTTAGATTTGCCAATTTCACTATCTTCTATCGAGGCGGATATACAACTATTGCCTATGGAGTGTCCTGGTGAATTGTCATTGACTAGCACTTTCAACAATCCGCAGAGTATCACTTGGGATATTGATGGTCAGATCATCACAGGGGTTGCTGATCCGACGGTTATGATAAATTCAGAAGAAGATTTGATTAATGTTATACTAACAGTGACCGATGCCAATGGGTGTGCTGTATCAAGAGATAGTACTTTTGAAAATGTACCAATAGGCTCTACTACAATAGAGTTTCCAAATGTATTTTCTCCCAATGGAGATGACAACAATCCAGTTTTTAATATTTACTACGATCAAGATATGGTTACCAGTGAAGTGGAAGTTATAGAATTTAAAGTCTATAATCGTTGGGGAGAATTGTTGTATGACAACCAAAATCCTACACTCGGTTGGGATGGTCGCTACAAAGGAGAAATTGTTCCCGCTGACGTCTACGCCTATTTCATCGAAGTCTCGGTGGGTTGCCTGGTGCAAAGTAAGAAAGGCAATGTGACCGTTATCAAATAGTGTCGTAAAGAGGAATATGTTTTTGGGCCATCACGCCAAAAGGGCGTGACCGGGTCATGCGCAGCTTGGTCCCTCGGCTTCGTATTTCCTCCTTTTCGTAAAAAACGAAAATGGAGAAACTCCTTGCTCGGGACTGGACTCCTTCGTCGTCCACTGCTACTACCCCTTGTCCGTTTAGATCTTGCATGCCTCGGCAGAACTTGCCCCGAAACTTCGGGGGTACAAGCGTACAAAGCCTCTGCGCGCTCTGCGAGAACCAGTACACGACACACGAGCATAAGCTTTCATTCTTCCATGTTCGTTTCACGCAGAGCACGCAGAGTTAAAAACACGCAGAGGTCGCAGAGCAAATCATGCTTATATAAAAAGTAGCTTTCGAAACTCAACATCCTCGGACAACAATATAAATCTACCTCAATACAATCAACAACATCCAATCAATATAATTTCACGTCCAACGGGCGAGGCGTTCCAGCCGGAAGCCCTACAGGCTAAGGGATAGACAGCGGCATGCACAAAAGTGTAGAGACAAGCCTGCCAGACTTTTTTTGGCTGGGCACGCCCAGCCTTGTCGGCTGGCAGGCTTGTCTCTAGGTAGAGCTTGTGCATATAGCATATAGCCCGACACCAGCATCCCCAAATGAAGTGAAACGAAATAGGGGGATGCGCCGTGATCGCCCCGTGTGCCGTGCATGCGGATTAACTAGGTGGTGAAAGTCCACTGTGGAGGTAAGTAGTGCTAACCACTAGCTAAGAGCAAGGGTGTCCATCGTGAGGTGGAATCTGAAGGAAGCTTAAGGCAAAACTCTGAGCCGAG
>CALIEI010000040.1 GCA_938022165.1 uncultured Saprospiraceae bacterium
TTGGGCATGCCTTGAGCTGAAAAAGCTCAAGACCGAGCTATCCGAGGGTGCACTTCGTTCCCGTCCTCCGTTCCACTTCGGACTGCTGCGATGTCGAAGGCTTTCGACATCTTGCACCTCTCCTATCTCTCATGCGTAAGGTGTGAGAATGCAATTATTGTATTAGCGCAATTCATGTTTGCTGTCAATGTAGAAAGATATCCACAGGATCATGTTTGCTGTCGTCCTTACAGGACTTAAAAACATGTATCATATGTACGATGGGTTTCACCCATCGCTTTATGCTGTCGCCCATCCTGGGCTGGTAAAAAGTACCCAAATCGTATGAGAGTAACATATAAGGCTTCTGGAAGGAGCATAGCCTAAAAGATAGGGTGCAAACCTATTAAAATAATGAGTCCTAGAGGCCCGTCCCGCCACGGGGGACGACAGCAAACATTTAGCATACAGTGAAAAAGATATCCATGTAACCATATACGCTGTCGTCCTTCTAAGACTTCAAAAACTTTATCCACATACGATCAGTTTCACGCGTAGCTTTATGCCATGCTCCCTCCGAGAGCTTTGGGTTCGTCAAAATGGTATTCTTTGAATTTTAAACAATGTTTTTTGCCTATAACTAAGCCCAGGAGGGGCGCGAGCATAAAGCAATGGGTGCAACCCATTGTAAAGTGATAATATTTTTGAAGTCCTGGAGGGACGACAGCAATCAGAAGCTAAAAATTCATTAAATTTACTATTAGCAAATTTTAAAAATTATGGGTCAATCGCTAGTTCAAAATTACATACACATCGTGTTTCAAACGAAAAATCGGCAGAAACTAATACTTCCAAAATTCGAAAATGATCTCTTTGAATACTTGGGTGGAACATGCAAAAGCTTAAATTGCCCTTCAATAATTGTAGGTGGACATATCGATCATGTGCATGTTTTGTGCAGATTGTCCCAAAGTATTTCTCTGTCTCTGTTTGTTCAAAAATTAAAATCCAGTTCTTCAAAATGGATCAAATCTAAAACACCAAATTTTTATTGGCAAGATGGATATGGTGCGTTTTCAAGAAGTCAAAGTCAAGTAGAGGCATTGACAAATTATATTAAAAATCAACACATACATCACCAACAAAAAACGTTTAAGGAAGAATATATAGAAATTTTAAAAAAGTACGAGTTAAATTTTAATGAAGATTATTTGTGGTCTTAATTTGAGCTATAAAGTTTAGAATAGAGTAAGCTGTTTGGACGACAGAAAACAGAAATTAGACATATTGAACGAATGGCTGTACATGATAGGTTTGCCGTCGTCCCTCCAGGACTTAAAAACTTTATCCACGTACGATGGGTTTCACCCATCGCTTTATGCTGACGCCCATCTTGGGCTGGTTAAACATTGCAAATCTTAGGAGGGAATCCTGTAAAGCTAGTGGTGGGAGCATAGCCTAAAGGATAGGTTGCAACCCTTTTCAAGAGCAAAGTAAAATAATAAGTCCTGAAGGTCTGTCCCGTGTCCACCACGGGGGCCGACAGCAAACATTTAGCATACAGTGAAAAAGGTATCCATGTAATCATATATGCTGTCGTCCCCGTGGTGAACCCAAGACTTTTTAGCCTTTCTGAACTTAAAAATATGCATCAATACACGGTTGCCACCCATCGCTTTATGCTGACGCCCCCCGCAGTATGTGCGGGACAGGCATCCTAGGCTAAGCAAACTAGCCAAATCATATTCTTTAGAAAAATAGCGATCTATTAAACGGCTAGTACCTAGGTAGTTTCATACCTTTGCCTCACAATTACATATTCGCATTGATACCACAAACAACCATACTTCCTAAAGAAAAAATCACGATTGCAATGTGCCTAGCATTATTGCTTCCAGCCTTGTTGATAAACTTAGGTCTGCTTGCTGTGATTGAAGACGAAGCTATACGCGGTCTGGTAGCATTAGAGATGTGGTACAGCGGAGACTACATCGCTCCGAGTATAAATGCCCAGCCCTACTACAATAAGCCTCCACTATACAATTGGATCATACTACTAAGTTACAGCATTTGGGGAGGCGCAAGTGAATTTAGTTTGAGATTTCCCACGGTTTTATTTACCCTGGTTTATGGGTACTTGATTTTTCATTTATATAAAAAGGATTTTTCAGACTTTGCAGCTATTAGTATCGCTCTGCTAAGTATCACATGCGGTAGGATATTTTTCTACGATTCTTTTTTAGGATTGATAGACATGTGTTTTTCCATGTGTATGTTTAGTTTGATGCTTGGTTCATACCATCTGGCGAGACAAAAGGCATGGACCAAAATGTTCTTACTTGCCTATGGACTAGCCGCTATTGGGTTTTTATTAAAAACATTACCCGCTATAGTCTTTCTAGGATTGAGTTTACTACTGATCTTAATTGTAGAAAAAGAGTTTAAGCGATTTTTTGGAGCTTCCCACTTCATAGGAATTGGGCTTTTCATTCTAATAGTAGGCACATATTATTTTGTCTATAGTTTGAACCATGATTTACCAGCCTTATTTAGTAAAATGCTTACTGAGTCTACGGATCGTACAGTTGTTAAATTTGGGTTATGGAAAACGGTTCAACATTTGTTTACATTTCCGATAGAAGTATTTTATCACTTTCTACCTTGGACAATTTTTATACTCTATCTCTTTAAAAAATCAACTTTAATAAAGTTATGGGCGCATCCCTTTTTGAGGATGAACATACTTTTATTGCTGGTAAACATACTTTTATATTGGAGCTCTCCGCAGGTTTATGCAAGATATCTATTGATGTTTCCACCCTTGATATTTGCTCCACTCTATTATCTACATTGTTTACACCAGGAAGAAAACACCCTACATTATAAAATCATAAAAGGCTTACTTTATGCAGTAGTTGGGATCGTTTGCATCGGGGTTATAAGTATATTCTTTGTAGATGAAATTTCTTTTGTTTCCAATCGAAATTTAAAGGGCATTGCACTAGTCATACTTATAGCAGCGTCAATATATTTATTGACCAAAGCCCCAAGGTTTCGCTTGATAAATATTCTACTTTTTGTGATTATTTTCAGGATTGGGTTTGACTGGTTTATCTTACCACACAGAAATGCAAACGACCAGTCTAATACGATAAGATCATCAGCCATCCAATTTGGACAAAAATTTAAAGATCAAGACTTATATGCCCATGAATACGGTTTGTACAGAAGCGTTTCCTACTATATAACTAGAGAAACTGAGAAAATTGTACGAGCAATAAAAGGGCCTGTCAATGGCGTTTTAATCACCTTTGAGCATAAAGAAAGTTGTAAAAAGATAGGTGATTTAAAAAGCCGAGAACCAAGCAATGACTATCTTGTGTTTAAATGCACTGAATAAATCGAATGAGCAATATTAAAATTTCTGTAGTAGTATGTGTCTTTAATGAAGAGGATAATATAGATCCGCTTATCTCGCAAATAGACAAGGCTATGCAGTCTATGAGCTACGAGATCATATATGTTGATGACGGCTCTACTGATAAGACTTTGCACAAGCTTAAATCAAATCCTCATCCATTGCTAAGGACAGTAGAACTGCGCAAAAACTATGGCCAAAGTGCGGCACTAGCTGCGGGGATAGAGGCTGCTCAAGGTGAATATATTGTGACGCTTGATGGTGACTTGCAAAATGACCCTTCGGATATACCAGAAATGTTGTCTATGGCTGAACAAGGTGCTTGGGATGTAGTCGCAGGTGTCAGAGCAAAAAGAAAGGATGGGATGTTCTTGCGAAAAATCCCTAGTAAAATAGCAAATGCTCTGATCCGATATTTGTCTGGAATCCGAATGACTGATTATGGATGTACTTTAAAAGTGTTCAAAGCTGATATTGCCAAAGAAATGGGCTTGTATGGTGAGTTACATAGATTCATCCCCGTACTTGCTCATTTGGAAGGTGCAAAAATCACGCAGATGGATGTCAAGCACCATGCGAGACAATTCGGAGAATCGAAATATGGAATCAATCGTACTTTCAAAGTAATGAGTGACCTCTTACTCATGCTCTTTCTAAAAAAATATATGGCCAAGCCAATGCACCTCTTTGGAACGATTGGCTTATTCGCATTTGCCATTGGTATCCTTATCAATGGGTACTTGCTCTTTCTTAAAATTCTAGGGCAAGATATCTGGGGTAAACCTTTATTATTTGCTGGAGCTTTGTTCTTGATCTTTGGTATACAGCTTATCACCATTGGAATAGTAGTCGAAATACAAATGAGAACTTATTATGAATCTCAAAACAAAACGCCTTATAGCGTTCGAACTATTCATCAAGCTAAAAAATCTGGTGCAGAGGTAGAGTAATGAAGTATTTAAAACCGATACTCAAACTCATTGTCTCTGGACTTATCTTATTTTTTGTTTATAAGAAAATTGATTTTGAATCCCTAAAGGAGACCCTGTCCTCCGCTAATGTTCTTTTTCTGATAGTTGGATTTGTTTTGTTTTTATTTTCTCAGTTTGTCTCCTCTTTACGTCTGCAAGCTTTCTGGAAGGTTTTAAAAATTAAAATTTCTAATCTCGAAAACTGGAAGTTGTACCTCATCGGTATGTACTACAATCTCTTACTACCTGGAGGTATTGGTGGAGATGGTTACAAAGTATTCTATTTAGATAAGCAATTTGAAACAGGGAAGAAAAAACTATTAACTGCTCTTATATTTGATCGGCTGTCTGGCTTACTGGGTTTACTCCTTTGGCTCTGCCTACTCTTTGGTATATATCTGAAAACTATGGCCATAAACCCACTATGGATACTTGCTTTAGCTATATCGGCTATACTGTCCATTATCATCAGCTATATTATCCTCAGAAGCTATTTTAGGGCCTATTTACCTATATATTTACGTACACTGTGTCTTTCCTTTCTTATACAGGGCTTGCAATTAGGCACCTGTTTGTCAATTTTGTATGCTTTAGGGGCATTTGATAATATTCTACCTTATCTTGCAGTTTTTCTTGTATCCTCTGTTGCGGCGGTCATACCGATCACTTTTGGCGGTGCAGGAGCCAGAGAATTGACATTTTTAGCTAGTACAGCCTATTTCCCTTTAGATCTAAGCGTTGCCATTAGCCTAGGTGTTCTGTTCTACATTACCAGTGTTTTGGCCTCTTTTTTAGGGCTTGGATACAGTTTTAAACAAAAGTTGTAAATGAGAATACTTGTGACAGGTGGGGCCGGGTTTATTGGTTCACGCCTTGCAAAATATTTGCTTGAGAATGGAGATGAAGTGATCGTAATCGATAATCTAAATGATTATTACGATCCAGCTATCAAGCAAGCAAATATAAATATGCTATCTGATTTTGATGCCTTTACTTTTTTTAAGGGGGACATCAGAAGTGAAAAAGATATGGATACCATCTTTAGTGAGACAAAGATAGAACAGGTTATCCATTTAGCCGCTCAAGCTGGAGTCAGGCCGTCCATAGCAGATCCAAAGTTATATTATGATGTGAATATTAATGGCACATTGAACATCCTAGAAACCATGCGAAGATATGGCTGTAAAAAAATGATTTTCGGGTCTTCTAGCAGTGTTTATGGCAATAATAAAACAGTTCCCTTTTCAGAAGAACATCCAGTCGACAATCCAATTTCTCCTTATGCTGCTACAAAGAAATCAGGAGAATTACTTTGCTATAATTATCACCATCTTTACAACTTCGATATCTTTTGCCTAAGATTCTTTAGCGTGTACGGACCTGGTCAAAGACCTGAAATGGCCATAGCAAAATTTACAAAAGCCATTCTAAATGGAGAAGATATCCCAATGTATGGTGATGGCAGTTCGGAAAGAGATTACACCTACGTAGACGATATTGTCAATGGTATCATACTTTCGATGAAGCAGCTTCGTGGTTATGATATTTTTAATCTTGGAGAATCTACAACCATCAATTTAAGATCTTTGATTGAGCTTCTTGAAAAAACATGTGGCCAAGACGCATACATCAACAAGCTGCCTATGCAAGCGGGAGACGTGAGCATCACTTACGCAGATATAAGTAAGGCAAAAAGACTATTAGGTTATCAACCACGAACTACTATTGAGCAAGGAATTGCAAACTATGTAAAATGGTATAAAGAGAAAACTAACCAGAATTCAAACTCAATTACAAAAAGGAATACTTCTATTAAAAAGGATATTTAAAGCATGCTTTTTAATTAGATATATCAAAACACAGTAATATTTCCTAAATTTACTGTACAAGGGAAAATCATGGCAAATAAGATCTATACAAAGACAGGCGATAAAGGGACTACAGGACTTTTTGGTGGAGCAAGGGTATCTAAAGATGATGTTAGATTAGAAGCTTATGGAACTATAGATGAGCTGAACAGCTTTTTGGGATATCTTAAGGATGGTGTTGAAGACGATAACATTTCGACCTTGCTTTATAAAATTCAAAATAGTTTATTCAACGCTGGTAGCATATTGGCTACTGATCCTGACAAGCCAGAATTAAAAATGACTTTTGATAATGCGATCACGCAGGAATTGGAAAAGGCTATAGATTTTATGCAAGAGGACTTACCTGCGCTCTTGAATTTCATTTTGCCAGGAGGTCACCCTCAAGTTTCTTTGTGTCACATACTAAGGACGGTTACACGACGAGCTGAAAGAAGAGTTGTGAGTCTTTCCGAGTTGGTTGAAACGGATATTGAAATCAGTATATTTCTCAATAGACTATCTGATTACTTTTTCGTTTTAGCCAGATTTTTGGGGAAGCAGTTAAATGCAAAGGAGATCATTTGGACTTCTGGTAATTAGTCTGATAAGACTATCGGTTCGGCGATGATACGAAGGACGAGCGCTAGCGAAGTCTTGCTTATATCGCTTGTTAGCACTTATCTCCATTATACTTTCCTAGAAAATGAGTATGATATCCTTTCATTCTCTTGATTAGTAATTTTTTTGGTGGAAATCCTTTTTCTATTTGTCTTCGTTTGAAAAGATTAAACATTATTAGATTGATGAATTATAGAAATAATATCCTTAAAGATATAAAAAATTATTTCTCGTAATAGAGTGGATTTTTATTAGAGTTAACTCTAATTTTTATATTTGGTTGACATAAAATATCGCTTTAAAATTCAAATAGAATTGTTCATCAAACTCCTCTAACGCTGGCGAAACCACCTAAGATACCTAAGCTAAGCATACCCACCTCTGTGAGTTGGACAAGCTTGCTCAAGACACCTTAGCTCTCTTCTTAGGTGTCTTGTACAATTTACGAAATGCTAAAGTGAACTTAGGTGTTTTACTGATTCGCTTATGATGCTTATTATACCACTAAAATAGATAGAGTATACTGATACATTGTATTAACCTACCTAGTTTAATATTAGTCCATTTTACAAACTTCTGCTCTGCATTAACTTTTGCTTGGGATTTCATCTTCAATATTTTGCTTGACCCAATTTATACAGGTGCTCATGTCATCAAACATTAGATCAGTTGGTACTAGATCTGGAATGATGTCTATTGTCTCCATCATGTATCTAGGCTGTTTGTTTACCCCTACCAATACAACTCTTTTTTCCTGCGTAGCAAGGTTGACCAATACATCTTCCATAGCATAAAGGCCAGTCTGATCCATATAAGGCACCTTGTCCATTCTGATAATAACAGTAGAGGCAGGATCTGTCTTAATAGACATTTTTGTGAAGTCATTTGTGGACCCAAAGAATAATGGACCATCTAGGTGCTTAATAAATACTTCTTCTCTAAGATTAATCGGGAAGTTGGATTCATCTGCCCAGATGGGTTCATCTGCTAGTGTAATCACCTTAGACTCTTGTGTACTTAGATCTCCAATTTTTTTCATAAACATTAATGAAGCCAGTACGAGGCCTATACCAACTGCATAAACCAAGTTCCAAACTGAGGATAATACCAATACAATAAGCATTACAGCTACCTCTGGCTTGGGCATGTGTGGGATGGCTTTGAGTCCTTTGTAGTCCATGACATTGATACCTACTGTGATCAAAATTCCTGCTAAAACTGCAGCCGGAATTCTAGAAGCAATCGGTGCAAAGGCTAACATCACTATGAGTAAAAGAACTCCTGCTATCATTCCTGATAGTCTGGTTTTGCCTCCGGCATTTATGTTCACTACAGTTCTAATCGTAGCTCCAGCTCCTGGTAGTCCACCAAATACTGCTGCGATAGTATTTCCTATACCCTGTCCTATCAATTCCTTATTGGGTTTGTGCAAAGTCTTAGTCATGTTGTCTGCTACTACAGAAGTCAATAAGGAGTCTATGGCCCCTAATAAGGCTAATAAAAACGCAGTAAAAATATAGGGTGTAATGCTTGCAAAACTAAACTCTGTAAATATATTCAGATTTGCCTTGGGTAATCCACTTGGTATGGTCTCGATAGAACGATAGTCCAGACCAAAGGCAATAGCGATCCCAGACATTAATACCAAGGCAACTAGCGTGCTAGGAACTTTAGTGGTAATTTTCTTAAATCCAAAAATGATGATGATGGTAGCCAAGGCCAGCATAAATTCAAGCCAATTGATATTTTTAAATGCTCTAGGCATCACTTTTAAGGCTCCTAAAACACCTGAGGCTTCCGAAAAGGCCAAAGTTTGGCACTCCTTTAAGATCATTTCCTGGTCTACCTGCTTCCCTCTTTTGATAGTCTCCTCAAAATCTTCTAGTACTAGAATACCTTCGCCTGCTTCTTCTTTAAGAATATTCTCAAGGATAATTTCTTCAGCTTGAGGTTTAAACTCATTGACAAAACTAAGGTCTTCTTTCGGATAATAACCGATAGCGGGCAGAATTTGGGTAACTAGAATGATCACTCCAATAGCCGTCATGAATCCAGATACTACTGGGTATGGAATATACTTTATATATTTTCCTATGCCTATTACCCCAAGTCCCATTTGCATCAGACCGGCAAGTAAAAATACAGTTAGTATTGCCGGCATGGCTCTAGCTACTTCTCCATCGAATGATGCTATTATACCCGCAATAACAACCATACTTAGCGCCGTCATGGGAGCAGTCGGTCCAGATATCTGGGTATTAGTACCACCAAACAATGCAGCGAAGAAACTAATAAAGATAGCACCATACAATCCTGCACTTGGGCCTAGGCCAGAACTTACTCCAAAGGCTAATGCCAAGGGTAGCGCAACAATACCTGCTGTAATACCACCAAATAAATCTCCTCGTAGATGGGTAAAATCAAAGATCTTATTCATTTATAGTCATCGTTTTTTTGACTGAAACTACTCCAATTGGAATAGCGAATTTTGTTTATTGAAATCTGGTAATATTAGGATTCACTTTTATTACCAAACTTCAAAATAGAAAAAATTATCATATAATAAAACAATGGTTAAAATCACCTAGTCGAATGCAAATACGATAAATTCATGAAGGAGTTCAATCTTTGTACGCACGAGGGATATGGAAGGTGGGCGCGATAGCGACCAGACGCTTAGCTTAAGCAGCTACTTTTTTGTAGCTGGATAAGCTAAGTGGCCGGAATGAACATGGAGCCTGGAGGAGCCCGGTCCCGAAAGTTTCTCGGGACGTGCCCAAACAAAAAATATCTATACCCTTATTATCCCGGTAAATTCCTATTTTTAGGCTAACAAGCTACTACATATGAAAAAAATTGCTTTGCACTGGAAGATATTAATTGGAATGGCACTTGGTGTCCTCTTTGGATACCTAGCCAGTATGCTGGGATGGCAAAATTTCGTTAGTGACTTTATCAAGCCATTTGGTACTATCTTTATCAATTTGCTAAAACTCATAGCTGTCCCCTTGATCATAGTTTCGCTTATCAAAGGGATCTCTGACTTAAAGGATATCAGTAAGCTGAGTAAAATGGGTGGTCAAACTATCGGTATTTATCTATGCACTACTCTCTTTGCTGTCGTAATAGGACTGCTAGCCGTAAATTTAATCGGCCCTGGGCGAAGTATTTCAGATAAAACCAGGGAAGGGTTATTGAGCGAGTTCGCTGTGAAGGCGCAAGGGAAAATCGATATGGCTATGGACCAAAAAGATGATGGCCCTCTTCAAGCTTTGGTTGATATAGTGCCTTCTAATATATTCAGTGCAATTTCAGATAATGGAAACATGCTCCAAGTAATTTTCTTTATTATATTTTTTGGTATAGGCTTGATACTTATCGCACCTGAAAAATCTGAGCCGGTCAAAAAATTCTTTGATGGGCTCAATGAGGTAATATTGAAGATGATAGACCTAGTCATGCTGGCGGCACCAATTGGTGTGTTTGCATTGATGGCTGACTTGATCGTGCATGCGCCAAGTGGCGAGTTGATATCTGCATTGTTGTTGTACTCTATGACGGTATTGATAGGCTTATCTATAATGATATTTTTGCTATACCCTCTCCTAATAAAGACCTTTACTGGTAAATCGTATAAGTTCTTTTTTAAAGGTATATCACCAGCACAACTATTGGCGTTCTCAACTAGTTCGAGTGCTGCTACTCTACCCGTCACTATGGAAAGAGTAACTGAACACCTTGGGGTAGATGAAGAAGTTTCGAGTTTTGTATTGCCCATCGGGGCTACTGTAAACATGGATGGTACAAGTCTCTATCAAGCTGTGGCGGCTGTGTTTATAGCACAAGCATTTGATATAGACCTGAGTATCGGTGATCAACTGACCATAGTCGCTACGGCTACTTTGGCATCTATAGGATCAGCAGCCGTACCTTCTGCTGGAATGGTCATGTTGGTTATAGTCTTGGGTGCTATAGGCGTACCAGAGGCCGGTCTTTCACTGATTTTTGCTGTAGATAGACCGCTGGATATGTGTAGAACTACTGTAAATGTAACTGGTGATGCTACTGTCTCTATGTTGGTAGCTAATAATATAGGAAAGCTTGGAGAACCAAAGGAAAAAAACTGGGACGACTTTAAAGACTAAAACAATAGATATGAAAATGAAAGCAATAATTATTCTTGCGATTGGAATATCCTTATTTTTTACTTGTGATCAAACAAGCATAATAGATCATACTTTGCGTCAACCGACTGAAACTATTGTCAGGGATGGCGCCGAAGAAAGCGCAGATAATGCCTTCAATCGGCAGCAGTGGATAGAGCAAATGCATATGACTGCTCCAGGCCAAAACTGGCGAAAAATAGAATACGAAAATGCTAAAGAGAAAATCAAAAAGCAGTCTCCTAATCGCAGAAGCGAACAGGTAGTCTTGGGTGATTCGCTCTATACGGGATATTGGTCTGAGCGAGGCAGTAAAAACCAAGCGGGCTCTATCAATAAAGTTAATTATGATCGAGAATCGGATTTGATTTATTGTATATCTGCAGGTGGTACAATTTGGAAGGGGCCTAGGGATGGCACAAACTGGGAGGTTGTGAATGAGTCTTTCATGTTCGATGTAGAGGTACTAGAACTCTTAGAGAAAGCAGATGGATCTACAAGAATGATAGCCAGTATTGCAAAAATACCGCACTACAGTGATGACTATGGTGCTACATGGAACATTGCAACAGGAATCAATAATTCTGGTGACTTTTGGAGTCAAGTAAGCCACTTTCAAACTGTGCAACTCGATGATAACAGTACAAGAATCTATTGTTTAAGCAAATTTGATTTTTGGTCTGATATACAACTATTTTATAGCGATGACCTAGGAGAAACTTATCAACTGATAGAAACATTTGCCATTGACGACTTTGATCTTTTAACTTTAGAGAAACCACATGGCAGTAATGAAGTCTTAGTGGCTACACGTGCTCCTAGTGGACGCATGAGAATAACAAAAATAAATCATGAATCTATATCACTCAGCCCTTCAAACACTACGACTGTATCGGTTGATGATAGACTGATATTAGTAGGTAACTATACTGGGCAAGACTCTGTATTATATGCTTTGCATAACGACAGATTCATCTGGCAGTCTATGGATGGAGGAAGTACTTGGGAGCAGCAAGCAGAGATCTTCTCCCAACCTTGGGATATTGGTTTTTTCACCCCTCCAAGTGATCCTGAACAATTGTTTTATGGAAATATAGAAGCATATCGACTCGCTGATAATTCTTTTGAATTGGTAAATAATTGGTGGGCCTATTATGACGATGTGGAATTTAGCTTACATGCTGATATGATGACTTATCAGGAATTTATTGATCCTGAAGGCTTACCATTCATTCTAATTGGGAATCATGGAGGAATATCTATTACCTATGACTACATGCGTAGCAATCAAAATATTGGGCTTGAAGGATTGAATGTTTCTCAATACTATGATGTCCGTACAGACCCTTTAAATCCGAACTTTGTTTATGCTGGAACGCAAGATCAAGGATTTCAAAGAACCAATAATGCTACAGCATCTGAAGGAACTGTAGATTTTGATCAAGTTATTTCTGGTGATTATGGTCATATCACCTTTAGTCGAGGCGGCGAAGGTATGTGGATGGTATTTCCGGGAGGAGCGGTTGATTTTTATCCAAATCCTCAAAGTGGTTTTTCTCAAGGATTCTTTACGCTGGAGTCTTTTGATGAATCTAGTTGGCTACCACCCTTAGCTGAAATTCCGGGCAGCGAAGAGCATGAAATTTTAATGGCTGGAGGCAATATAAATGGTGGGCCTGGGTCTCATTTAATTAAATTAAAAGCTACACCCAATGTTGGAATTGAAGCTGAGCAATTCCCATTTGAGTTTATATCGAATTCGGGTGGGGGCATCATAAGCGCCATCGAAGTTTCAGAAATTAATCCAGATATTATTTACGTTACTGTTAGTAATGGAGATGTATTTGTTTCTAGAGATGGCGGTGCGACTTTTGATACTGGATACAACTCCATTAATAATGGGCACTTTCTATATGGTGCATCTATCTACGCGTCTAAGATTAACGAAAATGAAGTTTGGATAGCTGGATCTGGTTATAGTTTTGATGGTGTATTTTATTCTGATGATTATGGCAAAAACTTCAGCCTATTTTCTGAAGGCTTACCTGCTACCTTGGTTTTTGAAATCACGGCCAATGCTGATGAAACACAATTTTATGCAGCTACCGAAATAGGTCCTTATGTTTATTTAGCTGAAACTCAAAAGTGGGAAGATCTTTCTCAAGGAAACACGCCTGTCCATATTTATTGGAGTGTAGAATACCTAGCGGATCAAGATTTAGTTCGTTTTGGAACTTATGGTCGAGGTATTTGGGATTTCAAATTTGAAGAACGTATTGATGTATCAACCTCAAGCTTGAAGGAGTTTGATTTTGCAAACGTTTATCCTAATCCAGTACAAGATGTGCTCAATATTCAATACAACACAAATGATTTTGGTAATGAGCTTAAGTTGGAATTAATCGACATGAAAGGGAGCGTAATTTATCAATCTGGTTTTCAAAATAGTATTGATATGAGCCCATTCAGTTCGGGCGCTTATAATTTGAGAATTAGCAATAAGGAGAAGTTTCAAGTTATGCAGGTCGTTAAGTTGTGATGCAAGCTGATTATATACAAAGGGCAAATCACAAACACCTTATTGGGTAAGGTCTCTATAGAGATCAACATACTGACGCATGCTTTTCTCCCAAGTAAATTTAGCTGCTTGGGAGCGGGTTATTTTGGCTAAAATATTGGGATTAGCGTCTTGCTTTTGCAAATTATCTTTAACAAAAGTAGCCATCCTATTGGGGTCAAAATCGGTAAAGTAGTGGGCTACTTCTCCTCCTATTTCCGGAAGGCTTGTTTCATTAGATATGAATATAGGTTTGCCAAATTGCATGGCTTCTACTGGTGGCATCCCAAAACCTTCTGCAAGTGATGGAAAAAGAAAAGCATTGCAAAATTTCAGGTAATATACTTTTTCGGATGTAGGTATTTTGCCCGTTAATACAATTTGCTCTTCTAAGCCCAGTCTTGTGATTTCTTTTTTTATAAATGAACCGTATTTAGTATCATGATTTCCTGCTAAGACTAATTTGTAATCAGGAAAATATTTCATCATGGGAAGTAAGACTTCAAAGTTTTTCTTTTTAGCAAAATGTGATATACTGAAAAAAAACTTATCACCAACCTTAACTCTTGGTCGAGTTGCGGTCTGGTCAGGCAGAAACTCAACTCCATTGTGTATCACTTTTATTGGTGTATTGCTTTTAGGAAAAGTTTTGGTTAATTGATTTTTAGTAAAAGAAGAAATAGTAGTAAGATGATTTGCTCTATTTATTTCTTTTTCTAGCTTACGCTTATACTTTACTCTTTTTTCAGGATTCTTTTCAATTTGAAAATTTAAATCATGAATCGTTAAAAGTTGATTAAAATTTTTGGGTGGCGCATAAGAATGTAGTTGATGTAAAGAATGCCACAAATCATACTGCTCGTGGCTAGCCTTCCAGTACTTTAGCAACAGGCTCACACGCTTGAGCTTGATTAGTGGGCTAAACTCCTCTTGCAAATTTTTAGGTACTAAAAAATGAAACTCAAATTCATGTGCATAATGCTCATCTAGATACCTTGCAAATTGTAATGAAAACTGACCTAAGCCGCTATACTCATTTTTGCTTTTGTACAGATCTACTAAAATTTTTTTCATGCAGTAAAAGAAACAGGTCTAGTTAGTTTAAACAGTCAATGTAATAAATAATCAAAGAATAAAAAGATAAATCTTTTACTATACCAACAATCTTACAAAAGGCTTATTCTAGAACATTTTTAATGTTTTAAAGATCGAACAGAATCGATGCTTATTTTGGCAATTAAAAAAGTAGAACTGTTGGCAATAAATGAAAACTAAACAATCCTTATTATTCTATTACCCTCATTATCTTTAAATATGTTAAAGATTGATTATTAGCTATTTACTTGAAATATTGTATTAACTTACAGTCATACCCGAACTATAAAGAAAAAAGTTGCGTTGTAGGAATCGGGTCTAGAATCTTAATAAATTTCTTTGTTTTAAAATTAAATCCCTGTAATAAGTTCATATTGAAGAATTTAATCCTGTTCATATTATTCATGCTTCCTTCATTATGTTTTGCACAGCAAAATGATACGTTGCAATCCAATTGGGACTTTGCTACAGAGAAAGATAATATTAAAGTATTTACCCGTTCATCGGACAAGTCCAGCATAAAAGAGCTGCGCATCTTGGTAGAGATGAATGGTAATATTGACACACTGCATAACGCCATTAGCAACGCGTATGGATTTACAGATTGGGTCTATAAATGTAAATCTGGTGCTCCATTAGCTACGCCAGATGGTTATACATTATCCTATATTGCTGTTACAGATTTCCCCTTTCCTATGTCTGACAGAGAGCTTATTGT
>CALIEI010000041.1 GCA_938022165.1 uncultured Saprospiraceae bacterium
AAGATTTCGATTTGATAAGCATGCCGGAGCAAGATTGCTCACTCCGTAACAATGGTAATCGAACCTTTTTAAATGGCAACAGACAGTTTGCTATGGCTGCCTAATACTAAGTATTAGAAAGCTTTTGGGCCGTGCGCTTGACGCCTGATACACAGCGTGCCGCCCACCAACTCTTTCGGGCTTAGATCACTAGGGCGCTTCGACTAGTGATTGAAAACTTAGGAGATAAGGAATAGTATAGGGCCGTTTTTCATCCTTCTCTGTTCTCGAAAATCTAATGAAGAACTAAGCATGTAGAAATTCTCTTGGTGCTTTGTCTGGACGGGAGTTCGACTCTCCCCAGCTCCACATTTGAGTTACGAGTATAGAGCAAGAGTTACGAGGAAATAGCCTCTTGCTCTTGCTCGAATCTCTTTCTCAAAACTCTTGCTGATTTGCTCTTGCTCAAAGCTCTTGCTGATTTGCTCTTGCTCTTGCTGATTTGCTCTTGCTGAAAGTCTCTTGCTCATATCTTTTTTGTTAACTTCAAACAAATATCTTATAATGTTTGATTTCGAAAAACTTCTTGTTTATAATAAGGCTAGAGCATACAATAAAGAGATTCACCAGTTAATAAAAGACTCTTCTCTAGACCATACAAGCAAGGATCAACTTAGACGAGCCTCATTTAGCATAATGCTAAATATAGCTGAAGGCTCAGGTAGAGCTTCTCGGGCAGATAAAAGACACTTTTATGTAATGTCTAGAGGGTCTGCATTCGAATGTGTCGCAATATTTGATTACTTGAAAGATATTCAATCTATCGATGAAGACACCTTTGCAAGATTTTATAAGTTATTAGATGAGTTATCACGAATGCTGTATGCTTTGATGCAAACCTTAAATAAGAAGAATTAATCAGTTTGGAGTCCCGAGTTCAAAGTCTCTTGCTCAAACCCCTTGTCCTTGCCCAAAACTCTTGCTGAAAGTCTCTTGCTCAAAACTCTTGCTGAAAAGCTCTTGCTGAAAGTCTCTTGCTCAAAACTCTTGTCCTTGCCCAAAACTCTTGCTGAAAGTCTCTTGCTCAAAACTCTTGCTGAAAAGCTCTTGCTGAAAGTCTCTTGCTCAAAACTCTTGCTCTTGCTCAAAGCTCTTGCTCAAAGCTCTTGCTCTTGCTGAAAAGCTCTTGCTGAAACCTCTAATTTTTAGTGATACTTATCGGCATACAAATTTGTGAGGGTGGACAAGGAGGAATACAAATCAAACCAAGGTCAAATTTATGATTGCTACATCCCAGTCGAGGTGTCTCAAAACTATGGAAAGGCAATCCTGACGGCATTTGATTTAACGCAGTAGATAGAACTGATCCATCCACATCTGAATCGACTTGATCACTAACGCCAGCATTTACTGTCGTTACACCATAGTATGTTTCTGTTCCTACCGTGAATTCTCCACTCAGAAACTGCCCATTTCCGTAGACGAGGAAATATTGGGTCGATTTACTTAATCCTGTGAAACTATTCATTGGAGTACCATTAGCATTGATACCAGTCGTATCTACATTCGTTTGATTAAATAAATAATTTCCATTTACCGTATTTGTCTGTCCAACAAGGACACCATTTCTATCATAAAGTTGCACTAGCAATCCATCAATACTTTCTTCTGTAGCATCTTGGATTCCATTTTCTATAGTATCGCACCAAACGTAATTTCCAATTTCAATTGGAGCCTCTGGGTAATGCGCTTCTATGTTTCCTAGCCCCTGACCTTTCGCAAAATTTTGAGAGGTTGTAGTTTCGCTTATTAAAGTGTACCAATCCGTTTTTGCTCCAGTATCTTGATTGAACCAATGAACTCCTTGTGTATTTAAATATGGTGGGCCAAAAGTACCTCCGATAGGAAATGGATCATATACAAGTGCTACAACTTCATTTGTTCCAGGAATAACCGTAACAGAACCAAGTGTGCCGTCAGCATTTCCATCTCCAACACGTAAATCAAAAAAGTCATCCGTATTAAAATTAGTTGGAGTACAGCCAGTAGCGCCTTCCTTGATATATCCTCCTGCACCATCAGTGCAATATTTAAATAAATCTCCATAAGAAATAGAGGTTACTAAATTGGTGATAGTAGGATCATTATTCGGTGCCCTTTGATTAAACCCAATCTGTAAACTTGTTCTGTCTAAAATGGAAACAAGTAGATTTCCGTCTGTATCAAAATCCAAATCCGATAAAATGGGTTGTCCTCCACGATATCCAACTACCTGCGGGGTATTGCTTTCGATTTCTGTTCTAAAGTTTGCTGGTAAGTCATTGTAGTCTTCTGACCAAGCCTGAAATTCTTTATTTTCGACGATAACAAATCCTGGGCCTGAAAAGATTGGCGGTGATCCTACTCTAGTAGCTTCTGTTAAATCAACTTGCTGTACCAATGAAAAACCAGCGCTTGGATTTTTTATATCAAAAGATAAAACATGTGCATCCAAATCATTAAAATTGTTGGTAGTTGTGGCATCGCAAACTGTTCCTAAATATCCAATACCTTGGTGAATGGCAAGTGCCCATGGTCGAAGCTCACCATTGGTGCAAGTAGGTGCTCCAGGTCCACCAGAGATAGGGTAGCTATTGATTTGACCTGGTAAAGTGCCACTTACATCCATACTGATTAAGGTGCGCTCATACAAGTTGACAAACCAAAGCAATTCATTTGCTGCATCATATTCAACGTCTCCATAACCGACTTTACCCACCTTATAAAATGCATCTAGATCTAAAGTCTTTGCCTCAGGGTCATTGCTCAATTCGTAATCTGCTGGATTTCCTGTATTGCCAGGGTCATTAGCACAAGATGCATCTCTACAAACTTGTCCAAAACTAATCGCTACACCCGTGTTGGCTGGAACGGCACCTTCTAGGTCTATCTTCTGCGCCAAGTTAGGTGCCGAAGGATTTGAATAATCCAATACATAAAGATACCCTAATCCATCACCTAATCCTACATGCCTTTTCAAAACTGAAGCCGTAAATACTCTTTGTTCGCAAACATCATAAGAGCTTCCCCATACAGATCCTATTTCTCCTATCGTGATGTCATAATTTGGATCGACAGTATTTCCGTTGGAGTCATTATCAAATGAAACAAAAGCAGCATTTCCTGAATTAGGACCATCACCTGTTCCACCTTCATAGCAAGATACACTAAGCACAAGAGAATTTGTATCATCTGTGAACTTTGTAGGATCTCCAATACTAAATTTTGTACAGTTTGGGGCTACCACAAATTGTACATCAGTTCCGTTATCTAGTCCTGTATGTGTAGGGCTTGCCCAACAAGATATGCTAGCTGGTAAGATATATTCAACTCTATAGCTTTCGCCATCAGTCAATCCGCACTGCTGCCAAGCTCCGCTAGCATCTGTATTAACTGTAGCTATTAAGGTATTTGTCGCATCATATATGCTGACTATTACGCCCTGTACTCCTACCTCCTCACTATCTTCAGTTCCGTTGAAGTTAAAATCTTCAAACGCAACACCTCCAAGACAACCGGGCGTTGGAGAGCACATACTAAAGCAAATTTGTGAATTAATTGCAATAAAGAATAGTACAATAGAAAGACTAAAAGGCTTGAATATAGAATTATTCATGGGAGTTAAATTTTCAATCAATTTTTAAAAATTGATAGTTGGGTCTACTAAGAACTACCAAAACCCTAAAATGCATCTTTAGATTCATTCTAAGATTTTCGTCAATTTGGGGAGTTGGTTCTAAGCTAAATAATTTATAAAATCAACTCAAGATTTAATTTTCTTGAATGTGTTTATTTTCTAAAGAGATAAGACAATTATCATACCACGCTTATTTATATTTTTTTATTTTCGAAAATAAAACCTTAATTGTCAATGTTTTATGAAATTAAAATATATTATAAGTATTTTTATTGTTAGCTCAGAAAAATGTTGCGATTATATCAATTAGCGTGTATTTTTTATGTTAGGCAGGTATACCCTTGCAGCAGTGAGTCGAAGGATTTGAATCCAACTTATTGAGTCAAATCGATTAAGGTTTCAATTATAGAAATTTTAAATGACTACAATTTAGAGTTTGTAATTCCAAGATAATCTAAGGCGACTTTCAGATTAGCTTTCAGAAATGCTCAAACGGAACTTTTAATTGGAGATTAATACCCTCGTACACCTTTAGGAAAAAATGCTTGAACTTCTCTTATATTTTAGTCTAATCGTCAAGCTATTTTAGTAGTCATTTTTCGAGACCATAACTGACTCTTACTCTTGCTCAACCCTTTTGCTCATAACTCTTGCTCATTACTTCTTGCCGAAAATTACTTTATAACTAATCTCTAATTATTGCCAATTGCTATTAAGTAATTGATTACCTTGGGTCTTCAAAGGAGCGTCTGGCCTTAAGAAAAAAGAAACATGAAGATAGGAATTACTGGCACTGGTAGTTATTTACCTAAGATAGTTACCAAAAACAGCGACTTTCTAGATCACCGTTTCTTGGGATCAGATGGATCAGATATAGACTCACCTAGTGCAACAATCATAGAAAAATTTAAGGCAATTACTGGTATCAACGAAAGAAGATACGCCAAGGCCGAATATAATACCTCAGACTTGGGCTTTTTTGCTGCAGAAAAGGCAATTGAAGATGCCGGCATTGACCAAGAAAAAATAGACTATATCATCTTTGCACATAATTTTGGTGATGTGACCAAAGGCAAAATTCAGGGTGACACCGTTCCGTCCTTAGCGACTCGTGTAAAGCATTTGCTCAAGATCAAGAATCCTTCATGTGTAGCATATGATATGCTATTCGGATGTCCGGGATGGATAGAGAGCATTATTCAGGCTAAGGCATTCATCCAAAGCGGAATGGCAAAAATGTGTTTGGTCATTGGAGGGGAGACCTTGTCACGCGTTATCGATCCACACGACAGAGACAGCATGATCTACTCTGATGGAGCAGGAGCATGTATTTTGGAAGCCAATCCAGACGCAGGAGAGATACTAAATCATGCTTCGCTTACTTATTCCTACGACGAAGCCTACTATCTCACCTTCGACAAAACTTACAATCAAGACGGCTGTAAGGATACTAGATTTATCAAGATGAGCGGGCGCAAGATATATGAGTTTGCCTGCAAGCATGTGCCACAAGCTTTGGCTGATTGCCTAGATAAGAGTGGTGTAAAGATTGATGAGGTCAAAAAGATACTTATACATCAGGCCAATGAAAAAATGGATGAAGCGATTATAAAGCGCTTCTTTCGGATTTATAGCAAAGAAATTCCCAAAGGAATCATGCCAATGATTATCTCAAAGATGGGAAATAATTCAGTGGCAACCGTTCCGATACTTTTAGATCGAATCCGTAAGGGGCTAGTCCAAGATCAAAGAATAAATAGAGGCGATGCAGTTATTTTTGCCAGTGTAGGCGCTGGGATGAATATCAATACGCTGGTTTATCGGTTTTAGAATTCTTTTGCTGTAGTAGAATTGTCCTAATCTATTTTTCTCCATCTTAAAACAGCACTGGGAAAACTTAAACTCTATTTCCTTCAATTCTTGAGATCATTCTTTTTCTTATAGCTTCGATTTTCTTTGTCTTAGAAAGCATTTTTATAAAAACTATTAATACTGTTATGCCTTTCTTAGTGCCTATATTTTATATAAAGTAATATCCTTCTATAAGTTAAAATTCCCAAAATGCGAGAGAGGTAGCAGCGTTATTGGACAAACTGAAGTCTTAGTGAAGTAAGGAGTAGCGAAGGCTGAGCCGATAGGCGAAGACTAGCTATGACTATACTGAACAAGATATCAGGCAGTCCAGTAGTAGCGGATGACTCGGCCCTGATAAGGGCTCGCCCTGAAAATACATATATTGTAAAAGCAAAACTATAAAACATGAATTCTTC
>CALIEI010000042.1 GCA_938022165.1 uncultured Saprospiraceae bacterium
GATGGTTCAGTATCTACTTGGCAGATCCAAGCTGATGGGTCTTTGACTCCAATCAGCTTAGACGTTGCTTCAGGTGAAAACAATACAGGAAGAACAGCATGTTGGTTAGATTTCTCTGACGAGAATACATTCTTTGTATCAAATGCGATTGAAGCAGGATTGGCTTCATACAGCTTTGACAATGGAGTTGTAGAGTTGATTGACCAAGTGGCTGCTCAAGGAACAGGTGCTACAGGAAATACAACTGATCCAGCTGCGGCCTTCGGAACAACAGAAGGATGGATAGATCTATGGATTTCTGATGATGGACAATACTTGTACCAATGCTATGGTCTTACTGGTGAAGTAGGGGTATATGCTATCGACGGAACTGAATTGACTCTTCTTCAAGAAATTGGAGGATTACCAACTAACAATGTACAAGGTATCGTATCTGTTGGACAACCTTCTACCGTAGGTGGTGGTGACGGCAGTATGGCCAATCTTAATCTTAATATTGAAGTAGATAGTCGTCTATACAATATCTTTGAAGAGGTTGACTACACAGTTACATTATCAAATGATGGAGGGACTACTTCTAATAATATTATTGTAAGTGCTCCAAATCCTAATGGTACTGTATTTACAAGATCTAGCACAACTGCTGGTAATTACGAACAATTCACAGGTGAGTGGTCAATTTCTTCATTGGCTCCAGGTGAAACTGCAGTACTTAACTTGACATTGTTTACGCTAGTTGAGAATGTAGACATTACACATGTGGTAACTGTTATAGCAGCAGATGAATTGGATTCTGATTTCACTAACAACTCTGATTTTGTAACTATTCAACCATTCAGCAATGGTGGTGTTGCTACAGGAATTGGAAATGTAGATCTTGAATTATCTATCAGCACAGCAGGTACAACTTATACTCAATTTGAGAATGTGCCATATGAGATTACATTGACAAATAATGGCGCAGACGCTGCTACTAATGTCTTTGTAAATGCTCCAATTCCAAATGGTTTAGCATTTGTTGGAAGTGCAGCTACTAATGGTAACTACAACTACTTCTTTGAGCAATGGTCTCTTGATCGTCTTGAAGCAGGACAGTCAGCTACATTAACGCTTACCTTATATGCAACAGCAAATAATGTCTCATTGATAAATTTTGTTGAAGTATTTGCTGTAGATCAAAATGATAGCGATTCTACTCCTGGTAATGGTAATAATGTTTCAGCAAATGAAGATGATGAAGCAGTAAGTGTATTGACACCTACAAATTCTCTTCAGGGATCTGATACTGAATTGAGTCTTAGAAGTTCAGTTGAAGTTTCAGTGAGCAATGTTGATTTCTATCCTAATCCTACAAACGGATTGATAAACTTCAATTTTGAAAGTAGCCAAGAGTATGATACTGAGATTCAAATATTTGATGTTGTTGGTAGAGTGCTTCAGTCTCATGGAGTAGCAGCTAACAAAGGTATTAACTCAATTAGAATGGATGTGTCATCATTAAATGAAGGGGTTTATTTTATTAATCTTACTGATGCAAATGGTAATAAAGTGAATCACAAATTCATAAAAATAGACTAATGCAACATAGTTTATGATAAGATAAAATTTAAATGAATTAATATCTTATCAGTTTGTTTTTGGGGCACTCCACTAGGAGTGCCCCTTTTTGTTTGCACCAATGTTTCATTCAACGCTTATGGCCACTTTTTTTGTGGCCATTAGGGGAAGTCTTAAAGCATTATTTACACGAACTAAAAAATAAATAGTACATTGAGTAATGGAAAACAAATCTTATATACTTCTGATCTGTGTGATCGTATCCTTGGGAGGATTTTTATTTGGTTTTGATGCTGCTGTTATCAGTGGATGCAATAGCTATATAACCGCTCAGTTTGACCTTACCAATTTGCAATTGGGAACTGTAGTAGCTTCAGTTACAATCAGTTCAGCTTTGGCGATGCTGTTCGCAGGTGCCATTGCGGAAGTTATAGGCCGTAAACAAACCTTAATCGTAGTAGCACTTTTATATTTAATATCGGCGGTCTGCTCTGCCTTAGCGCCCAGCTATACAGCTATCATCTTAGCGAGATTGCTGGGAGGGGTTGCCTTTGGTGCGGCCTTGGTATTGGTTCCATTATATATCGCTGAATTAGTACCTGCAAAGATGCGAGGTAGTATGGTTTCCGTGCAGCAGTTAGCCATAGTACTTGGTTTTTCTGCAGCTTATTTTTCCAACTATTATTTATTGAATCTAAGTAAATCTGCTTCTCCATTAGTAGAGCAATATGATCTAACCCAAAATATCTGGCGATGGATGCTTGGGGTAGAAGTAATACCTGCTGTATTATTTTTTGTTTCCTTGTTTTTCATTCCTAGAAGTCCACGTTGGCTGATGATGAAAGGGAGAGATGCAGAAGCACGCAATACCATTGTAAAAGTGCAAGGTGCCTCTAGAGCTGATGGGGTAATCGAAGAAATAAAAGAAAATATAAAAGAGGCTTTAGGAACAAAAAAACCATCTTTATTAGTTTCTCTTTCCAATATGTTTAGCTCGAAATACAGCAAGATTATGTTGGTCGCATTTACCATAGGAATCGCACAAATGTCTGTTGGTATCAATGCAGTGTTTTTCTATATCACTAATATTTTTGAGTTGACTGGTATCGGAACAGATGCTTCTTTTGTACAATCTGTCTGGGTGGGGATTATAAATGTAATCTTTACTTTGATTGCCATTTTCTTGATCGACAGAGTAGGTAGACGTCCTTTGTTACTCACAGGTATAGGGGGAATATTTTTAAGTTTACTAGTAGTGGCCTATGGATTTAGCCAGGCGGACTATGTGTTAACGCAGCAAAAAGTCGATGCATTAGAAATGGAATTAGACAAAAGCCTGCTCAGTCCAATGATCGGGAAGGCATATGATAATGATGTTGCTTTTGTAAATGCATTGAATACAACCATTGGTAGCAAAGAAACGATTGCCAATAAAGGAGCACTGATAAAAGCAGCCGGTAACCTTAATCCAATATTGCTTTTATTTGGAATTTTGGGATTTGTGGCATGCTTTGCCTTTTCATTAGGGCCCGTGATGTGGGTGATGCTCTCAGAAATTTTCCCAACCACTATTAGAGGAATAGCCATTTCGGTTGTAGGCTTTACCAATAGTTTGACTTCGTGGGTAGTAGTACAGTTTTTTCCTTGGCAGTTGGATAATTTTGGTTCAGCGACAACTTTCTTGATCTATGCGATTTTCGCAGGAGTAGCCTTTGCTATTTTGGTGAAGATTTTACCAGAGACAAAAGGTAAAACTTTGGAAGAGTTAGAAAAGGAATTGGCGGCATAAATACCACCAGTAGAATATTCGTTATAATAGGAGTTCCGAATTAGGCTGGTTGCAATTCGTCTTTGTAGATAATAGGGAGGGTGACATAGAAGTCAGTACCTTCTCCAATTTCTGTTTCGAAAGTAATGGCGCCATCAACGGATTCTATAATGTTTTTGGAAATAGCTAATCCAAGACCCGTCCCAGATGACTTAGTAGTGAAATTAGGTACAAAAACTTTATCTCGCATCTCATCAGAAATACCCGTACCGTTATCTGTAATCTTAACGATGGCTTTACCGCCAGCTTCATAAAGCCTCACACCTACATGACCATCAGTCCTATCTTCTGGAATAGCTTGAATGGCATTCTTGATAATATTGTTGAATACACTTACTAAGTGATTTTTATCAGCATAAACAGTTAATTCATTTTCTGGCATTTCAAGGCTAAGCTCAACTTCTTTAACTTCATTGAATAAATTGTAAACCGATTCTAGCAGAGAATTTATTTCCAATTGAATATTCTCAGCACGAGGCATTTTTGCGAAGTTTGAAAATTCTGTTGCTATCTGAGCCAGGTTATCTATTTGCTGGATTAAAGTGGTAGATACTCTATCCATTAGTGGTCCAATATCTTCTGATTCTCCATTGTTATAGGCATGCATCAAATATTGGATAGACAATTTCATTGGTGTCAGTGGGTTTTTGATTTCATGCGCTACCTGCTTCGCCATTTCTCTCCAAGCGCCTTCACGCTCTGATTGGGCTAGCATCTCAGCGGATTCACGAATATTCTGAACCATTTTATTGTACTCATTGACCAAGATACCTAACTCATCCTGTGAAGTGTATTCTAGTTTTTCATTTCTTCCACCCAATCTAAACGCATTCAGTTTTTGACCAATAGATGTTAATGGCTTGGTGATAGAGTTGGCCACTACGATAGCAATAACACCGGCGATCAAAAGCAAGAATACATAGACATTAAGTAGTGTACCCATAAAACTAATGGCATCTGATCTAGTACTACTCAATTGTGAATAGTATGGCAAACTTAGATAACCGATCTCCATAGTAGGCCTGCCTTCGGTTTTTAGTTTTACGGGTATATAAGCTGCTTTGTAGACAAAGTCTCCGATATGCTCATTCTCTTGGACATAATCTTTTTGCCTCATATCCGAAAGAGCCATATAAGCCGCAGGATTGATTTTGGTAGATAGAATTCCTCTTTGGAAAAAATCTTCTTCACTTGTTTTACTCAACTCTCCTTCTAAATCATACAAATTGATGTCAATACGATGGATGTTGGAAATTTCTTTAACCTTCAAATGGGTTAAGAAATCTTGAGGAGTAGTAAGTGTGCTATCTACAGCAGCCATTATTTTTAACTCGTGCTCTGTATCTCGAATTACTGAATTTGTCTTACGTTTCAATCTATTCTCGTGATACTGTACGTGCGATTGACTAAAGAAAATAACTGTAACTATACCGATAATTAAAAAACTCGCAACAATCAATGCAATTACCGAAAGTTGAATTCTATTTTTCAAACTTGGTTTACGAATGATAGAGAAACTTAAACTCTTAGGTATGAACTTAAATAATAAATTCAATAGTCCCATACCCATAGTTATGATAATAAGTAAGGTAAATAGATAAGAAAATAAAGAGATAGGTTTTATCCATCCTTCTAGCTTCTTGTTAACCATTACAACTGTATTATCCTCGCTTTTATAAGTGACTTGAGATCTAGCGTCTAATTCCTGTGAGCTAAATTTACCTGCTTCAGGAAGAGATTCACTTGCGATTAAGAATTCACCATAGTAGGGGTCGGTTTTCATTTTGCATTGACCATCTTTATATACGGCGTAATCATAATTTTCAATATTGTCAAGTCCCATGTACGACTTGTTAGTCATCAGCTCAGTGTATACTTTAGACTGTTGTCTTTGCTCTCTAAGGAATTGAACAGTTAGCTGATTTTGGCTTGTGTCATTTGGCGGTACAGAATAGAAGTAATTGTATTCATATTCTTCACCTCTGGATCTGCAAATGTTAGTGGTAGTACTAACTACTTTTTCGATAATGTTATCGTTCTTTACGATTTCAGCTACCTCTCCAGCTTCTATCTCGAAAGTATAATTATTAAAAAGGTAAGTTTTTTCCGCTACAAAATCTTTCACTATAGATTCAAGCTCTATACTTCTTTCAGTATCAGGGTTGCCATCAAAACTTGGTGATTTTTTAATATCAAAATACTCACTAAACTCAGTCAGTTGTTTTTCAATTATTAGGTCCTTGTTTTCGGCTAGGATTTTGGCGTAACTTTCTCTAGTCTTGATGTCCTTATCCTCTCCAAAATTATAAATCAACGAAGAAGAGAATCCAGACATTATTACAATCCAAATTACCATCCATGTTAGATTATTTTGTTTGTTATACACAAAGATGTCAAACAAAACTTGGTAGAGTAAAATGAATAATAAAAATCTAATGTTGTCTAGGTCAAGATTAGCAGCATGCAATATTGGAATAGCCAGTGCCGTAGACGCAAAATAGATCACCTGACGATTTAGCATCGGAAGATCTAATCGTCGATTGATCAACATCAATAAATGTGAGAATAAAAATAGTCCAAGTGTCAAAAAGATGATCCCGAGAATAGCTAGTAAACTTTCATTCTTAATATTTAGCATGTAGCTAAAATCAAACTCGATTGTACTGTCTAAGATTAACCCACGAATTACATTGGCAACATTGACAACACTAAGTGAGACCACTGATGCATTCATGAAGCTTAAGACATTCTTTACCTTTGGTGAGATTCTGTCAAAACTATACTCACCAATGTGTCTATGAAAGAATAGGATTATCCATAGTAATAGTCCTATGTCTATCAGTAGATCTCCAAGAGATTGGCTCAAATAAAAATTGAGAAAATCACGACTAAATAAGGATAGCTCCGAAAACTGCTCTGTAAAAGCAGTGTACTTTCCTGTCAGTTTGAAGCCAACAATACTGGCTATTAGAAATCCTCCACCAGCAGCAAGCGTGTATTTTTTTGCTAAATACTTACTAAGGTTATTTACGGTTAATGCTAGAAAAATAAAAAACAGACCATAAAATATAGCGAGCCTTTTTAGTGTTGTTTTATCTGTCGATTCTAAGGATGCTTTTAAATAGGAAACAACCTTGCCACTGATGTCTTTAATGGGATAATCAGTTGGGCTGCTAACAAGCATAGCTGCATTCGGAACATATTTTTTTGCTGTAAATTGCTTTTCTAGATATGGACTCTCTATATTAAATACCCTCTTGATAGGAAAGAAACTATAAATATCATAGTCTTTAAAATAATCATCGGTAAGCGATTCGCGCTTTCCAAGATAGGTTCCATTTGAAAGTTCAAGGCGAGTTAATGCCCCTGTATTTGGAATTTGCGCAAAATCAATTGACTCCGAAGGCGCTGCATTACTAGTCCAAAATGCTGTCTCTGAGTTTTTTCTGAATACAATAGAAAAAGGAGCTGCTGATAAGGCTTCAAGCTTTGCCAAGTCGGATTCATCTGCAAGGTTGGCTACTTGACCATTTGCATTGAGTCTACGCATGAAGAAATCGGTATCCTCCATGATTTTTTGCACCTGCATTTGATGGTCATGAAGTCCTTTTTCGATACGGTCTGCATATAGGTCTATCCTATCACCGCTGTCCATCTTGTGGCGGGTGTGCAGAGCTAAGAGTAGAAAAAACCCTGTTAAAATGAGATATGTGATTAACTTCTTATTCATGAACCAAGTGACCCACCTAATTAGGAAGGATCTAAAAGATATTACGATTTAGTGTGTAAATACTTCAAATTGTTGAATATCAAACATTTATATGAAAGATTGTTGCTTTTTTTAACAGCTTGGCTCTCAATGATTTAACATTTAATAACTTAACAATTGTAGCAAAATTCAATCCAAAAAGCGAGGCTTTCAAATATAATATTCTGTACAAATAGACCTTATTAGTACTCTAAATTATGAGTTTTTGATACATCTAAAGGCAACAAGAAAAATAATACGTACGAAATTCAGTAATTATCGGAGAATAAGACTAATTTTCCTTTGATAATCGCTCTATCGCGGCTCTTTTAGAGACGAGGAAAGTCCGGACAACGCAGAGCGCCGTACCATCTAACTGATGGGATGTTAGATTTAATGTAGCAGACAGCAAGTGTCACAGAAAATAACCGTCCTCTTCCGATAATTATCGGAATTTGGATAAGGGTGAAAATGTGCGGTAAGAGCGCACACTTCGACAGGGTAACTTGTCGCGGGGATAAACCTTATGGGTTGAAATGCCACGTATATTCTGATCCTTAGGGACTAAGTTGCTCGCTTAGATGTCCTACTTCGGTAGGATGACAGAAGGGGTAGGCAGATAGAGCACTTTGGTGACGAAGTGCCTAGATAAATGATAGAGCATCACTTAGGTGATGACAGAATCCGGCTTATAGATTATCATTTTTAATCAAAAAAGGGCAGTTTCTAATTGTAGAAGCTGCCCTTTTGCGATCCATATAGGTGGATATCTATTTTTTAGCCAATTCTTTCAGCTTCTTTTCTAGTTCATATTCATCTCCAGGCACGTATCCAGCATGGTCATACACGATATTACCTTCTTTATCTAAGATAAATGTTTGCGGAACGGTTTGAAATTCAAGCGCAGTTTGTAGTTCCAGTTTGCTATCTGAGAGTACTTCATATTTCCAACCTTTGGCTTCGATGATCCCTGGCACCTTTGCAAGTGCTCTTTTTGAATCAATAGTGATAGCTAGCAATTCAACATCAAGATTGTCTTTCCAATCTGGATATAGATCCGCTATAGCGTCAAGTTCTTTCTTACAAGGAGAGCACCATGTAGCCCAAAAACTAATAACCGTGATTTTTCCATTATTCGCATAATCCTGGATATTGACTTCTTTTCCATCCAAGGTTGTAATGTTAACATTCGGGATTGACTTTTGCGCTGATAGTGAAAAAGCAAGTACGCAGAGTAGGGATAATAAGTAGTATTTCATTTATTTTTTTTGAATTAATTCCGATAAGAATCGGGAGGCAAATCATGCCTTGAAAAATAATATGTTTCAGGGGTCAATTTAGACTTATTTCAAAGGGCAAGCAGCCCTAAAAATTGATTTAACTATTTTTTAACGACATAGTAGTAAATAGCAGCTAGCCGTATGCTTTTAGCTTTTAGCATTTTTCTTCGATGTTTAGATCTCGGTAGAGATGCCCTTCAGTTCCTGCGGTGGTAAACCGAATCAGCTTAGCCTTGAAAAAAGCATCTCTTACTTGTTCTTAACCACCTGAGGTACCTTAGACTCCCCTTACTTGTTCGAGCTTGTCCAACTCGTAGAAGTGGGACACCTTAGTTTTTCTTAGGTGACTTGTACTCGATAGATTGGCTTAGGAATCTGAGGTGTTTTTCCGAATCAGCTTAGCCTATATACTATGAGATGCCAACTATATTGCAAAACGAGAGTAATTTAAAACCATATGCTTCATTACAAGTTAAAAAACTTATCTTCCCATACTAACAAAAGCAACCACCAC
>CALIEI010000043.1 GCA_938022165.1 uncultured Saprospiraceae bacterium
AAGATCTGTTTCTATGTTTTCCAATGTGAATGGTTCTTCATACAATCTGTTGTTGCAGTTTTCACAAAACCAGGCTAGACCATCCTTCATGCCTTCAGATCTTTTTTGCTCGATCACTAGTCCAACTGTATTCTCACCTCTCTGTGGAGAATGTGGAATATTTGGAGGTAAATAAAAAACTTCGCCTTCTTTTATATGAATGTCTCTCGGGCCATCTTCTTCGATTACTTTTAGCACGATATCGCCTTCCACCTGATAGAAAAATTCTGGTGTTTGATTGAGGTGATAGTCCTTTCTGGCATTGGGTCCACCGACGACCATTACGATATAGTCATCGTTATATATGGCCTTGTTGCCTACTGGTGGCTTCAAAAGATGCCGATTATCGTCTATCCATTGCTTAAAATTAATTGCGGGTGGTAATTTTGACATAGCGGAAAATTTTAATATTTATTATACAATTAATAGTATCGATAGCGGTAATTTAAATGTCAAGCCGCTTATCATTTGTGCATTACAATATAAGCACATATTTTATCTAAATAGCTGTTATTTCTAAAATGGACCCTTGTGGTTTCACATTTGATAATAAATTACCGAACTATTCAATATTATAAACTTTAAATTAAATATTTGAGAAGTGATAACTCAATTTTTTGCGAATATTTTCTGGTAAGGCCGGTAATTCAGATCGAGGAATCAGCAAAGTAGATATTGTATGAAAATCCGAGAATATCTTGTGTCTTCTAGCCGTTTCCGCCAAGTATTCATGCCCCGAGGAGCCTCCTGTTCCTACCTTATTACCCAGCATACGCAGCACCATTTGTGCGTGGCGGTATCGCCAAGTCGTCATCAGATCATCTATATCTACTAGATTAGTCAGCAATTGAAATGGCAATTGCAAAATAGGTTCATCTCTATAGAGATTTATAAACAGCGCAGCTACGGTTGCATCATAGCTCATTCGCTTTTTGCCTTCAGTGATCAAAGCCTCATGATTCTCTCTACTCAGGATGGCTTTGAAGTAAGTGTCTGTGCCACCAACCATCTCCGTTCGCTTTTCCTTTTCTTTTTCCGTTAAGTATTCTGAAGCATTTATGGCAGCATATTCCTTATCCAACATTTTTTGCACGGCTTCTTTGTACTTCTCCAAAAAGTTGAAGCCTTCCAATTTCAAAAATGGAGTTCGTTGCAACCACTTGTCTACCCACTCAAACAAAGTTCCTTGCGCATAGATGTCATCCAGTTGCTTTTGTTGTTCTTCTGGAAATACGGAAGAATATTTTTGACTATGATAAGTCATCCGCTTTTGTTCCGGCAAACCCAACAGGCACTCCAATGCTCTAAACTGAAAACTCTGGAATCCTGAGGCAGGAAATAAGTACGCCCTAAAATCCAAAAAGTCTAGTGGAGTCATTGTTTCCAGCACGCCTATTTGCTCGATCAAGAGAGCTAGTATTTTTTCTACTCTATTCAGTCTACCGATGGCATTGCCCAGGCTGCGCTCATCCACCCCATCTTTTGAAAACATATTGATCACCGACTCTAGCTCATGGATGATCTGCTTAAACCACAACTCATACGCTTGATGCGTGATGATGAATAGCATTTCATCATGCGCCGGTTTACCGAGCTTCTCACTTCTAAGCACTTGAGCCTCAAGTAGCGCATCCAATTCTAAATACTTATGGTAGTGAATCGTAGTATATTTCCCTTCCCCTTTTTTCTCCATGACTTGAATTTATGTAGCGGCAGTTGGCATACTATTTTATAGCTTTTCCTGCACATCCAAATATAGAGTCAATCCCCCGATTTTAGGTTCTTTTTGAGGAAGTATTTTAGGATTGGTTTTTGGGGCCTACCAGACTGCGCGAAAAAGCTACGTCTGGTCGCTACGCTCCGGAGCTCGCTATTCACTCGGCCCTGCACCCAGCTCTTGCACTAAGCTATCCCAATGGGTTTGGTCTGCCTTCCTTTGGTCGGCCCTCCTGCGCATCGCTAGTCCGGGGTGATTCTTTTAATTGAGATTATAATTATATATCTTGAACTTCTCAGAAAAATCTAGTCAAGCAATAATCAGAAAATGAAAATCATCTATTCCGAATCAAAAATAGATTATTCAAAGTATTCTTTTCCTTATAAGGTCTACTGCCTTCCAGAGCATAAGGAAGAGTATCATGAAATATACGCTTTAGGATTTTTGCCTTACACAGGAGATAAGACAATAGAAAATCCAATTTTCTATCTAGCCAGATCTGTTCGGATAAATATCAATGACTTTAAGGACAGCTCAGAAAATAGGCGGGTAAACGATAAAGTAACTGCTTTGAATATATCCTATGAGATTATTGAGAAAAATAGTTTTGATGTCCTCGATGATTCCTTTCAAAATTTCTGCACCAACTATGCCAAAGAGAGATTTAAAAATGGCGAAATGGGTGCGGATCGCTTCAATTATATTCTCAACAAAGAATACCTCACCCATATTATTGAATTTAAATCTACAGATGCTATCATAGGATATGTATTTGTATCGCTGTCCAAAGAAAATAAATTCATCCATTACTGGTACTCCTTTTACAATACCGATTATTTTAAATACTCGATCGGAAAATGGATGATGTGGAAGGTTTTAAAAATGGCGCAAAACCTGAGTCTAGATTATGCCTACTTAGGAACCTGCTATGGCGAATCTGCTTTATACAAAGTAAAAGATTTTAAAGGCGCAGAATTTTTTGATGGTCAAGGCTGGAATGGAGATATAAAGGTTTTGAAATCTTTGTGTAAAAGTGATGCTTAGATTTGAGTATATTTATTTATAATTAGGGCGACCAAACCTTACCTTACCTAATAATTATTAATAAAGACCTTTATAAAATACTACGCTTCATTGGAGTATAGTTATAATACTGTTGCATCAAAATAAAATGAAAACGCACTCAATGAAAATAATTTCAACCAACATAGGCAAGCCCACCACATTCATGTGGAATGGAAAAGAAGAAATCACAGGGATCTATAAAAAGCCAGTTAACAAGCCTATTTACTTAACAAAGAATGATGTGATTAACGATGAAGTGTCTAATCGCTTGAATCATGGAGGGTATTATAAAGCTTGCTATTTATTTGCGTCGGAGCAATATCCATACTGGAAGAAATTATATCCAGACTTAGATTGGTCCTGGGGAATGTTTGGAGAGAATTTGACAGTCTCTGGTTTTGATGAAAAGGAAGTGTATTTAGGAGATATTTATAAAGTGGGAGAAACTGTAGTGCAAGTATCTCAGTATAGAGAACCCTGCTATAAGTTTGGACATAAATTCGGCACACAAAAAGTGCTCAAACAGTTTATTGAACATGGATTTGGAGGAACTTATCTCAGTATTCTAGAAGAAGGAAATGTAGATGTTAATGATGAATTTATTTTGATGGAACGTCCAACAAACAGCTTAACAGTTTTTGATTTATTTGCTTTAGTGTTCGCAAAAGAAAAAGACCAAGACTTATTAAAAATTGCGGCAAACAGTAAAGCTATCCCTCCGAAAAAGAGAATCTTGTTGAGCAAGTATTTGAAGTAGAGAATTATGTATATAAAATAAAACAAAAAATGAGAATAACACTAATTGCATTTCTGTTACTTAATATAGCCTCAGTTGCGCATGCTCAAAGTATCCCTGAGTTTTATCATGAAATATACAAAGCAGATTTACTGTACGAAAAAGGGGAGTATAATAATGCTTTATTGAAATATGAGGAAGCATTTACTCAGGTTGATTATGTCCACTCTAGAATATTGGATAAAGTGCTTAAGGTCTCAAAAGTTGCTGGAGATAAGAAACGAATAAAAAAATATAGAACACAAATTAAATCACAAGAAAAATGCCGACCAGAGTATGAGGAATTATTGACAAAAATTGATAGTATTCTTGTGCTAGACCAAAGTGCGCGAGGAGGAAATATCGACAAATTTGTTTTATACTATTTACAAAATGTCGATAATGAGCCCGTACACAATACCAGTGAATTTTTAAAGGCTAAGCAGATTTATGATACTAGCCATAGAATAGATTCAATGAATATAATAGCTACATTGAAA
>CALIEI010000044.1 GCA_938022165.1 uncultured Saprospiraceae bacterium
ACGTTCCAAAGCGGGCATAAGTTTATTTTGAAAAAGTAAAGTAGCTGGACGCAGCAAAAAGAAATTTAGTAGGATTACCGCTAGGGCGATACCGAATAGATTTCGCCATGCGAGCGCTCCACTAAAATGAAAAGCGATAGTAAATAGCAAAACAGCGAAAGCCATCAACAATATATTCCTTATCCTTCTCCATCTAGACTCTCTGTTGTCTTCCTTTTCATCCAACTTCATAAAGTAGTAGGTGAACACTGGATTGATTACCAAAGCCACAAAAAGTGAAGAGGATAATACAATGATCAATGTAATCGGCATATATTTCATAAACTCACCCATGATGCCCGGCCAGAAAGCCAAAGGTATAAAGGCAGCTAGGGTAGTAGCTGTAGAAGCGATGATTGGCCAAGCCACTTCACCAGTACCATACTTAGAAGAATCATAGTCCGTAAACTTTTCTTGCCTGTATCGATAGATATTTTCAACTACTACAATCGCATTATCCACCAACATTCCTAATGCCAAGATCAAGGCAAATAGTACTACAATATTTAATGACACATCGAGTATGCCCAATATCATAATTCCCATCAACATAGATAATGGTATCGCTAGTCCTACGAAAGAGGCGTTTCTTAATCCCAAGAAAAAGAGTAAAACTAAAACCACCAGAATTACCCCAGAGATTATACTGTTCTCTAAGTTATCTACCTGGTCCTTTGTGTTTAGCGAAGTATCATTAAAAATACTAATCTTAAGATCCTCCGGAAAATTACTTCTATTATCTGCGATGACTTGCTTTACATTGTCCGCGGCACTGATTAGGTTAGTACCTTTCCTTTTTATTATATCTAAAGAGATTACTGGGTTTCGACCTGACCGTGCAATGGTAGTTCTATCCTTTGGTCCAAATGTTACTTTCGCTACATCTCTCAAATATATTGGTCTTTGATTTTCACTTGAGATGATCATGTCTTCTATCTCTTTCGGACTTTCAAATTCACCAACGACACGAACTGCTCTTCTAAAATCATTTTTCACGATTTCACCACCAGACATATTCATGTTTTCTGATCGGATGGCATTCTCGATATCCGTGAAAGAGACTTTAAGGGATTGCATTTTCAGTAAATCAACATCTACTTTTATCTCATTAGTAAGTGCCCCTTTCAAATCAATTTTATTAACTTCATTGACTTCTTCAAGTTGGTCTTCCAAAAACTCAGCATACTTTCTCAATTGAGGCATTGGAAAATTACCACTCACATTGACGGTCATGATAGGAATCTCCGAAAAGTTTACATCCATTACAACTGGGTCTGCCGGCAGGTCATTCGGTAAGGCTCCCTTAGCAACGTCTACCGCATCCTTAACTTTTGTTTTTACTTCTTCTATATCAAATCCAGATTCAAACTCGGCTGTGATGGATGAGAAATCTTGTAATGAATTTGACTTTACATACTTGATACCATTGATTCCCTGAAGTTCCTTTTCAATGGGTCTAGAAACTAGGTTCTCAATGTCTGCAGCCGAGTTACCAGGGTAGGGCGTATTGATAAAAATGGTTGGCAAGGATGCTTCAGGATAAAGTTCCTTCGGCAAATTATTGTATGACGTTAGACCAAAGCCAAGTATCATAGCGGTAAGTAAAAAGATACTTGTCGCATTATCAATCGCAAAATTGGTAAGTGAAAAGGATCTCCTCTTTTTATTTTCTGATATATTGTTTTCCATATCTTTCTGCTTTGGCTGTCTAATTATTTTTCACTGATTTCCATAGGCTCTATCACCAGTGGATCACCTGTTTGTACATTTCTAGCTCCAATGGCGATCACTTCATTATTTTCTTCTAAGCCACTTGTGATCAAAACTTTACCATCATAGGATTCTCCTGTTTCAACATATTTCTTAGCAGCTACTTTTTTCCCTTTCTCATCTTCAACTACCATTACATACTCTTTACCACTGATTTCTTGCTGCACCAATTCTTGCGAAACAACCAAGGCATCCTCGGCAACAAAATCATTAACTTTCACTAAGGCTAGGAGGTTTGGTTTTAGTTTACCGTCCTTGTTACTCATGTCTATTTCTACTTTGAAAGTCCTATTTGCCGGATCAATTTTTCTGCCCATCAGACTTACTCTTGCCGTTTTGGTGAGTTCTAAAGCAGGAAAGAAAATTTCTACCTTTTCTCCTTGCTTAATTTTGCCTAAGTAATTTTCAGGTAGGTTGGCCACTACCTTTACTTTGTAAGTATTTAGAATTTGCACTATCGGTTGGCCGGGAGCAGACATCTCTCCCTCTTTTAAGGCTACCATGTCGATCACACCTGACAAAGGGGCATAGACATTCGCTTTAGTCAATTGAAAATTTAAGGATTCTAAACTTTTCTCCATTTGATCTACAGCACCTTTCGCTTGCAAGTATTGCATTTCTGATCCAATGTTTTGCTCCCACAATCGCTTTTGTCTTTCGTATGTATCCTTAGCTAAAGCCATTCGGGTATTGAGTTCATCTACCTGCTTGTTGATAGATTCCATATCTACTTTTGCGATTAGCTGTCCTTTTCTGACGCCTTGCCCTTCTTTAGCTTTGAGGTATGTGATTCGACCACCGGTTTCACTACTAGCCATCACAATATCGTCGCTCATGACCGTAGCTTGGATTTCGGAAAAATGCTTAAACTCTTCCTTTACAAGTTTAGTCGTGCTGACACTCTTTTTGACTTTTACCTTTGGTGGTTCTTCCTTCTCTATGGAAGCCATCAGGGTATCAATACTATGCTGTAGTTCTTTGAGTTTCTTTTTCTGTTCGATCAATAGTGATTTCTTGCCTGCCAAATCAAGCGGCCCTTCTTGTGTTGGTTGACAAGAAAAACAGAAAAGCAGAATGCTGAAACTTAGAATTAAATATCTCATATCTTTTATTTTCAAATTATCCATTGGTTTTTAATACTTCGTTTTTCCAAGCGCCTGTTCTAGGGCTACCTTTGCTTTTAATAGATCAAATTGAGCTTGAATTTTATTTTGTTGGGTTTGGTATAGCGACTGTTCAGATTGTGTCACTTCCAGACTAGAACCAACACCTTCCTTATATTTTATTTTCGTTGTGTCATATATTTTTTGTGCAAGAGCAAGATTTTTTTCTTGACTAGCTAACCTGTCTTTCGCAAGTATATAGCCTTTACGGGCATTCTCCACCTCAAGGAGGATGACACTGTTAAGCATACTCTTATTGTTTTGATTTTTTCTTAGGTCTACCATTGCTCTCTGTTTTTTCGAACGATTGCTAAAGCCATCAAAAATCGGAACATTTACTCTTGCACCTACTAAAAATGTAGGCGCCCAGAATCCATCAGAAAAATTATTTCCTTGATACTGATATTGATATGCTGCAAATGCAGCAACGGAAGGCCAAAAACCTCTTTCGTATTGCTCTATATTCAATTCACTCAATTTTAGCCCTAATTCAGCCACCCTAAACTCTGCTCTATTTAGTGGTTCTATTTGACCCGTGAGTTCTGGAGTTTCAGCCTCTGACAATAAGGCATCTATATCATCGACCAATACCACCTCCTTGTCAAGAGGCAAATTCATCGTAAATTTTAAAGCATCAATAGCTATCTTCTTTTGCTGCGCCAGATTGTCTTTCTCAGTTATCAAATTAGCCAGAGAAAGCTCTAGTCTATCTACATCTAATTGTTCTACAAAACCAGCTTTGTAGATCTCCTTGGTCTCGAACAACACCTTCTCAAGGTTTTTAATATTTTTATCTAAAGTCTTTATTGATTCGGTTATCAATAAAGAAGGTAAGTAAGCATCCATAACACTGTTGCTTACTTTTTGCTCCACAGTGTTAAGTTCTAATTGTGAGTATTCTCTAAGCAAACGCGCTGCTTTAACTCCAGTGAGATAGGTGCCATCGAACAATAGTGAATTCGCTGAAATCCCAGCGGTAAAATTATTCTTTAGCAGAAATGATACTTCTTGAGTTTCTCCAGGAGGCAAACCAAAAGCCATAGCAAATGCATCCGGCAAGGCTTGCTTAGGCACTTGAGGGTAGTGAGTAAACTCCAAAGAGCCATTCACTTGAGGTAGACCTATAGAAAGCCGCTCATCTATTTGATGTTCTGCATCTTCGATGGCCAATTTTGCATTTACAACTTCTAAATTATTTGCCAGCGCATGATCTATTGCCTCTTGAAGACTTAAGGTGGTCTGCGCTGTCAAGCTGTATTGTAAGAAAAACAAGACAATACCGATACTTATGTATTTCAAATTTGTTTTCATTCCGCTTTAGAATTTAATTTTTCAAAAATTTTGACTCCTTTCAATGAAAGTATTCCATTGATATGATATTGAAAAGCTTGCCTATAAACATCAGGCATGCTAAAATTTTCCATAGAAAATACGTCATCATTAACTATGCTGAAAGCAATCTCTGCATACAAGCGTGCAATTATCGCTGCATCTATTTCGGGGCGATAAATTCCCTCTTCAATCCCTCTATTTATATTTTGTTCTATGACAGTAGATATGAACGATTTATGCAATTCCGAAATAGCTAACCATTGTTTTCTATAGTATTTTTGCAAGTCAAACATTGTCCCTGATGATACCTGCCCCAATGTCCTCAATGCCATTCTTGATATTTGCTGCATTTGATCTATTGCATTTTCAGAATTAGCAAGAATGTTCTCTACTTCGTCTTTTTCCTTCTGGACTTGACAATACACAATGGCTTCTACTAGCGCTTCTTTGTTTTCAAAGTATTGATAAATGGTCTTTTTTGACATTCCAAGGTGTCTCGCAAGATCATCCATGCTCACACTTTTGATGCCATGCTTCATAAGCAATTGGCTAGAAGCTTCTAGTATTTGCTGCTTTTGATCACCTTGCGTCTGGCTCATAATAAATCTAAATTATTTGGGTATTTAACACAGGAAACTTTATAAGTGTTTAAAGTTTCCTAAGTTTTTCGCAAATGTAGCCTAAAAACATGCTTTTAGTCAAGTTTTGGATAAGGTTTTCTTTAGAGTGGAGTGTTAAAATTGAAAATGGAGAATATTGCCAAAAGAGTCATTTAGTAGTTCGGTGAGTTTTTGACGTGGATTCATATATATAATTAGTGCACAACACAAACAAGGAACTCTTGTTTAAGACTTGCTACTTATCTTGTATTTATTAATAATATAGATGATTTAGTTACCATAATTGATATGTATAGTATAATTTTACGAGAGCAATAAAATTGGTTTATGTTAAAAAGTATGACTTCATCGAAGCGTGTTCGCTTCAAAAGTACACCTACTAAAGATAACTTTATCAAGGACTTACGAAAGCGAGTAGATCACTATTTTGAGTCTAATAATATCTCAAAGCATGCCAATGCGGAGATGTATTTCAAGACTGTTTTTGCAGTGGTGATGTGGCTGTTTTTCTATGGCTTGATTATGTCTGATATGTTTAGCCACAGTTGGATACAGTTATTTGGTGTTTATCTTGGACTAGGCTTTGTCAATATTTTCATTGCATTCAACATTATGCATGATGCCACACACGATGCATATTCAGCTAATAAGAAGGTTAATGACATTATGAGTTACTCTATGGATTTCATAGGGGGCAACCAATACCTATTTAGAAGAATGCATGGTGCACATCATGGATATGTAAACATTCATGGTATCGATGTTACATTAGAAACACACGGCCAATTCAGATTCTCACCGGATGAGCCTTGGTTGCCCAAGCATCGATGGCAGCATTTTTATACCTTCGGTTTATATTGCCTTGCGCATTTGCATTGGGTAACTGTAAAGGATTTCAAATGGTTTTTTGGCGAATCAAATATTGGCAATCAAAAAAACATCAAACACCCTAGATCTGAGTATATTTCACTCTTTATCACCAAAGGGCTTTATTATGGTTTGACTGTGATCTTACCTATGATACTTCTTTCTACGCATTGGTATATTGTATTCGCTGCATGGGTATTTATGCATCTGTTACCTGGCTTGACTTTCGCGTTGATGTTTCAAGTAACACATGTGTATGAAGGTACGACTTATCCTTTACCGGATGATGATGGCAACATCGACAATAATTATGCGCTACACGTTTTAGAAACTACGGCTGATTTTAGCCGCACCAATAAGTTTGGTACTTGGTTGATGGGCGGGATCAACATCCATGTGATCCACCATATCTTTCCTAAAGTTTGCCATGTTCATTACCCAGCTTTGACAGAAATACTCAGAGAGACATGCACAGATCACGGGATCGACTACCAAGAGAATAAGACCTTTGGACTTGCACTCAAGAAGCACTATCAATTATTGAAGCATTTGAGCAAACCAGATGCAGTAGTACCTAGAGTAGGTAAAAGTGCACAGTTGGTTTAGTATTCCAAGCATATTTTTATGGGCCATCCCCAAAATGAAAAAGATCCAATCACCTGAGCGTGATTGGATCTTTTTCATTTTGGGGTCGCTATGCTTTCGGGCTACACATTCGTTTCGGTATCCAGACACCTATCGTTGTCTGGACACTGCCCCTTCGCAGCGCTTGTCCAAACAAAGGAAGTAAGTACAAATAACAAAGATTTAGAACTCATGTTGAATGACGAAAATATTGGCAACTTTTCATAGAGTATAAATTCATCTGGTAAGATATTTGATTTGAATATAGTATTAGGTTATATACACCATACTATCAAGTCAAGGAAGCTGTATGTATTTGAAAATAAATAGTTCTATACTTAAGCATATCTATACAGGAATTACTACTGTATATTATGCGCACTTAGAAAATGAAAGTTTGTTTCCTGAAACAGAGGTGAGGAATATTCAAATTCTAAAGGATAATATTGCTAATTTATTAGATGTAGACAGCTTATTTTTTCAGCAGCAAGAAACCATTTTTAATAGCCCGTTTATACACAGTTATGCCAAGGAAGGCAAGGATGAATGGAGTGTAGACTTTAGTCTTCCCGGACTACTAATTATCAAAAAATGTCTTGAAATCAGGTTAGATGTTTTGGTTGATTTTTTAGAGAATTCAGAAGGAGATCAACGTTTGTCTATCGAAATAGAGGATTCTATAAACATCACCGAAAATGTTCTTGACTCGCTCGAGTTGCATATGATCCCTTTATATAATTGATTCAATTAGTTTTCTTTTCTAGAAATGAATGAATCAGCACGAATGCTCCCTCCGGTCTGCTTCTTAGCAGCTTATTCATTTCAGAAAATCAATTGAATGATAATTGATTCAATTAGTTTTCTCACACCACCACACAAGATCGTCGAGGTTTTCATCCTCGATGGCATACACTCATCTAAGAACAAGTGTGTTTTTTACACTACTGTTTCTCCTTAATATTCGCTATTGTTTTATGCATTGTTTATATTTGAACAATGATACGTTTGATTCCAATTATATTATTAGGTGCACTTTTAGCTTTTTGTAGCTTTGATTTAGCGCAAGAGACCCATATGGGTGACGATGGCAAAGAATTATACCTTACCTATTGTAAATCTTGCCATGGCAAGAAAGGTGGACTTGGTATTGGTGGAGCTGCTAAATTGACTAAAAGCAATATGGAGCTTGAAGAACGCATATCTGTAATCAAAGACGGTAAAGGCAAAATGGCTCCCTTCGGAGCTATTCTTTCAAAGAAAGAAATCAAATCAATTGCCAAATTTACGATGACACTATCTAATGAATGATTGCACATTGATTGGTTTGATGTCAGGGAGCTCGTTAGATGGGCTCGACATAGTATGTGTTAGATTTTGGTTTGAAGAAAAAAAAATAAACTGGGAAATAAAAGGGAAGCCCAAAACCATTCCTTACCCTTCCAAAATACAATCACTTCTAAAAGAGGTTCACACCTTAGATGAGTTATCACTTACACGCTTAGACGACGAGCTCGGTTATTTTTACGGCACGGCTACTAAGCAGTATATACTAGACTATAATTTGGCTCCATCATATATCGCTTCACATGGACATACAGTTCGACACCATCCGGAAGAAGGATACACTTTACAAATAGGAAATGGGCAAAAGATGGCAAATGCATCTGGTCTGTCATGCATTACCCAATTTAGATCTGAAGACATTGCACAAGGTGGACAAGGAGCACCACTTGCCCCAGTTGTCGAACAGTATTTATTTTCGGAGCATCAGATGTTCTTAAATATTGGAGGCATCGCAAACATTGCAGTACATACAGAGAATAAAATTATCGCTTATGATATCTGTCCAGCTAATCAATTACTAAACTTTTTAGCAGGACTTGTTGGTAAGGCCTATGATAAGAACGGAGATATTGCGAAAATAGGCCGATCAGATGAGAGCTTAATTCAAAAACTGATGCAAGATCCTTTCTTGTCAATGGATTATCCAAAGTCATTGGATAATAATTACATTAGAGATTTCTATTTTGGCATTTTAGAAAAGTCTAAAGCCGCTCCATCGGACCTCTTGGCTAGCTGTACTATTTTTGTAGCGAAGACTATTGCAAAAGAAATCAAATCTTTGGCAAAACAACATCAAGTAAATGATGTTTTGATTACAGGAGGCGGCGCTTATAATGGATATCTTATTGGAATGATAAAAGCTGAAGTAGGAGACGTTAATGTTACTTTGCCCGAAGCTAAAATTATAGAACAAAAGGAATCTATTTTGATGGCCTTGTGCGGATATTTATTTTTAGAAAATATTCCAAATTCTTTTGCTTCAGCTACTGGCGCAACAAAAGATACAGTAAACGGAATATTACATTATCCAAAATTGTAGGCATGCAAAAAAAAGTGTTTATTACTGGAGGTACTGGTTTGGTTGGTTCTCATTTACTTAGACTTTTAGTAGCTAAGGGATATGAAAATATTTTTGCACTCCATCGTTCTTCAAGCGATATGCGGCTTGTAAAAGATTTAGAAAATAAAGTCAACTGGGTTAAAGGAGATGTTCTAGATGTAATGACATTAGAGCAGGTGATGCAAGATGCCTCTCAGGTTTATCATTGCGCAGCTGTTGTTTCATTTGACCCTCGAGAATATGAAATGATGGATCGCATCAATATTCAAGGGACAGCCAATATGGTAAATATTGCCTTACACTTGGGTATAGATAAATTTCTTCATGTGAGTTCCATAGCAGCAATCGGTAGGAGAGAAGAATTGGAAAAGGCTGATGAGAATACGGAGTGGCAAGACAGCCCATGGAATACACGTTATGCGATCAGCAAGTATCATTCTGAAATGGAAGTCTGGCGTGCAGCAAATGAAGGACTGCCAACTGCAATCGTTAACCCAAGTGTGATTTTTGGAAATGGTTTTTGGAATAAAGGTACAGGTCGATTTTTCAAAATAGTTGATCAAGGTTTGAAATTTTATCCAACTGGATCAACTGGTTTTGTCAACGTAAAAGATGTTGTGAAATACATGCATGCTTTGATGGAAAGCGATATTGTAAATGAACGCTTTTTACTCAATGGAGAAAATTTAAAATACAGCTATATCTTTAACTCTATTGCAGACTTCATCAATAAACCTAGACCCTCTATAAAAGTAACCCCGCTATTAAAATCACTCGCTTGGCGAGCTGAAAAAGCAAAAAGTATGTTATTCGGTTCTTCACCTAAAGTAACAAAAGAAACAGCACACAATTCGAGTACTAACATTGCCTATTCAAACCAAAAATCACTTAATACTTTTGATATCCCGTACAGCACTATTATAGAGTGCTTAGAAGAAATGGGGGAGGAGTATTTACAAAGTAAGAATTGAGAGAAATTAAGTGGAGAGTTGAAAGAAATTAAGTGAAGAGTTGAAAGGAGTTAAGTGGAGAGTTGAAAATGGAGAGTTGAAGGTAGTTCTCGCTCTCAACTCTCCATTTTCAACTCTCAACTAAAAAAAGCTTTCAGCTTTTTCTTATTTAACTCGATTGAATTTCAAAGTCTTCAACATCCAATTTGGCAAAGCCTTGGTTCTGTCACGCTTCTTAAGATCAAGATACCATCCGATTTTTTTTAGAATAGGAATCTTATGTGCTTCGACAAATTCAATGAGGGTGCCATCAGGATCTTCAATATAAGTGAAGTGGCCAGCAGCTTCTCCCATATCAAAACTATCCTTACTCTTTTCATCTCTACGACTATCTACTGTAAAAGGAAAACCTTTTGCATTACAAATAGCTTCTAGCGCAGGCATATCACTTATATCATAACAAAGATGGATATAGCCAAGATCTCCCCACATACGATTAGTAAATATCTTTTTGACAGGCGTATCAATCACTTGAACCAACTCCAGTTCACTGTGCCCCAACATTTTGCTAAAGGCGCCTTTTCTGGCTTGACTATGTCTTAATAGTACACGCCTACATTTTCTTTCTGAACCGGGGATACCTTTCCAATCCGTAAAGCTCTCCGTTTTGTCATATACTATTTGATCGTAGCCTAAAACGTCGCGATACAGTTTAAGCGATTGATCAACATCGCTAACGCCAATTTGGCAACCAAAAATTCCTCCGGTAGAAAAATCTGTTGATGCAAACCAATCATTTGCAGGGACAATCTCAAAGATATTATCATAAGGATCTTTGAAATAAAAGTGAGGCTTACCTTCTGGTGTTTTTGTTACTTCAGTAAGTAAGTCAACCCCTTTACTTTTTAGAAAATCATAAGTCTTAGCTACTTCTTTACTCTTGATTTTAATGATGAATATTCCATGATCACCTAATAGAGGAGCTACCTCTGGTCCCACAGGAGTTCTACTGGTGTACTGCCAAATTTCCATGCCACCACCACTTTGCAAATTGAGTGCAAGGATGGCGTGTCTGCTTCTTGGTTCTCCACCAGTGTAGGGTAGCATAAGTGCTGCCTCCGCGGCCTCATCGAACATAGGAATATCCATTCCCAGATGTTTTCTGTACCATGCAAATGCATCGTGTACATTACTTACTCCAATTCCAATTTGTTGGATACCGCTTATGATTGGTTGTTTCATGTTGTCAATTGAGCCGCTAAGATACTTAAAGCCTAATAGTTATCAATGGTTCAGTATTAAATTTTAAATCACTAATAACCAGTGCGTTAAGCCCATGATAGCTATCGTCATGAATCGCTAACAATCCTATACTTGGACTTATTTGATTTATAATTTCCAGAATTTATCGAATCATTCGTTATAGTATGATATCATAAAAAAAGGCACTTGATTAAAATCAAGCGCCTTTCTCTAAGATATATTTTTAAATAGTTATTGTGCTACTTGTACGATATCGTCTACTTTGTATGCACCAGAATCTAATTTCGTCTTGATAGCGGTGAACGCCTCAAGTGTTGCATTGATGTCTTCTTCGTTATGACTAGCCGTAGGGATTAATCTCAATAGAATCAATCCTTTCGGTATCACAGGATAAACAACAATGGAACAGAAAATTCTGTGTATTTCTCTTAGCTCATAAACCAATTGTGTAGCTTCTGGTACTGATCCGTGCATATAAACAGGTGTTACGCAACTGTTCGTATTTCCAAGATCAAAACCTCTTGAACGCAATCCATTTTGTAGCATGTTTACATTTTCCCAAAGCTTGTCTTTAAGTTCAGGCGTAGTTCTCAGCATATCCAAACGCTTAAGTGCACCTTCAACGATTGGCATTGGTAGAGACTTTGCAAAAATCTGAGAACGCATGTTGTACTTCAGGAATCTTACAACCTCAGGAGTACCTGCTAAGAAAGCACCTACACTCGCCATTGATTTTGCAAAAGTAGAGAAATAGATGTCTATATCATCTTGTACTCCCTGCTCAACACCCGCTCCTCGACCACCTTCACCAAGTGTACCAAAACCGTGCGCATCATCAACTAATAATCTAAATTGATATTTTGATTTTAATTCAATGATCTCTTTGAGAATTCCTTGTTCACCACGCATTCCAAAAACGCCTTCTGAAATAACTAGAATTGCACCACCAGTGCTTTGAACAATCTTTTCTGCACGCTTCAAACATCTGTCTACACTTTCTATGTCATTGTGCTCAAATGCAAAACGCTTACCCATATTCATACGTACTCCATCAATGATACATGCATGACACCCTGCATCATAAACGATAACGTCTCTTCTGTCTGTAAGGCAATCAATAGCTGACATGATCCCCTGATAACCAAAGTTAACCAATACGGCTGCTGGTTTTCTTACAAATTCTGCAAGTTCGTTTTCAAGTTGATCATGCATGGCAGAATTACCAGACATCATTCTTGATCCCATTGGGTAAGCTAAGCCCCACTTTTTAGCTGCTTCAGCATCTGTCTTTCTGACTTCTGGGTGGTTACCTAGTCCTAGGTAATTATTTACACTCCATACAATAACCTCTTGGCCTCTAAATTGCATACGACTTCCTAGATCACCTTCAAGGTTAGGAAAAATGAAATAGCCTTCAGCCTGTTCAGCATACTGTCCTAATGGTCCTGGGTTGTTTTTGATTTTTTCAAATAAATCCATTCCTGATTGATTATGATTATTTAATTCTCGTGATCGAATCACTTTAAATTTTCCGTTATGGTTAGTCTTCCAAAGACTACCCGGTTTTCTTGCTAATATATCTTCTTGTGAATTTTGAATAACTTGTTCTGGTACTTGATTGTAGCCATATTCTATCATCCAAGACTCGTTGTATATTTTATCTAGATATCTGCTTCCGTGGTCTGGGCAAACAACTACAACTACATCATCTTCAGTTAGCTCGTCTTTTATTTGGAGTAAAGCTTGAAAAGCAGCTCCACTTGAGTAACCAATTAGAATGGCTTCTTTTTCTGCCAAAGATCTTGCTGCTAGTGCAGAGTCCTTGTCGTTAACTTTAACAAACCTGTCGATACCATCAAAATCTACATTCTTAGGAATAATAGTTTTGCCAAGCCCTTCTATCTTATAAGGTTTTATTTGTGAGCTATCAAATTCCCCTGTCTTATGATAGTGCATCAATACTGAACCATCAGCATCTACACCGACAACTTGTATTTCTGGGTTCTGTTCTTTTAGATATCTCGAAGTACCTGAAATGGTTCCTCCAGTACCTGCACATACAATAAGATGTGTAACCTTACCTTTTGTGTCATTCCAAATTTCAGGACCAGTAGTTCTATAATGAGATTCAGAATTATCTAGGTTGAAATTTTGATTTACATAGTATGAATTCGGAATTTCAGCTGCTAATCTTTTTGCTCTAGAGTAATAAGACCTAGGATCATCTGGCTTTACTTTAGCAGGGCAAATGATAACATCAGCACCCATAGACTTAAGCAAGTCAATCTTCGCATTCGAAGACTTATCTGTTATAGTTAACATACAACGATAGCCTTTGATCCGGCATGCCATTGCCAGAGATAAACCTGTGTTACCGGACGTAGCTTCTATGATAGTTGCACCCGGTTTGATCAAGCCTTGCTCCTCAGCAGATTGCAACATGTAACGAGCCACCCTGTCTTTTGCAGATTGACCAGGATTGAAACATTCTAGCTTGCAATAAACAGTAGCCTTGCAATCACCTATGGCTTTGTTTATCCTCACCAATGGTGTATTACCAATAGTTTCAAGTATGTTGTTATATATCATTGTAATGTTTAACAGTGCTTAAACGCACATTAAGACTATATCTTCTCAGTAATTAGTCTAAAAAGGTACTATTTAATACCCCAACAGCAAAATTAACTTAAGTTTTTTGATTAAGGGCTATGATTTTAGTCGAATTTAAATTGAATTACACTCATATTACATTAAAAATCTTAACGTATTCGCTTAAAATTCAATGATATAGCTACTTAGCTCGTTTTTGTGCTGACATTTTGCATAGAAAAGCCAACCTGGGATGCTAAAATTAGTTTCTGGGAAGGCATCCAAGTTTTATAATTTTCGTTAATATTATCGATTATAAAATACGTTTAAATAGCAAATGACTCAAAAAGTACTTCTTAAAGTTAGATTAATATTAGAGTATAATGGAATGGTTTTGTTGATGAAACAAACTACCGACAATGGTGGAAAATATACTTTGGTAGGCGGTACCGTGGAGGATGACGAGTATGCTAAAACTTCACTGATTAGAGAAAGCAAAGAGGAGGCCGATATTGTTTTGGAACCTAATAAGCTTAAACTAGTTCATACCTTACACAAAAAGAAGGGAGAAAATACAAGAGTAGTTTTATACTTTAAGAGTAAAAATTGGGAAGGTGAACCCTATGCTTTAGAACGTAAAAAGTTCAAAAAAGTAGAGTGGTTTCCTCTGGATAAGCTGCCGGTAAATATGTCTCCAACTGTCAAGCATGTATTCAAAAAATACAAAGATGGAAAGGTATATAGCGAATACAAAAAATAATTCTTGAGTCCACTCCGGAAAGTAGCGGAATGCAAAAAATAGGCTATTTTGGATGTGACTAAATGATGCGGAGCAATTTTGATCTAGTAGATCAAAATAATGAAGGAACCAATGCAAACTTGCATTGGCTAGAACCATTTCAAAAAAAATATCGCCAAAAGAGTCATTTTGTGCTTTCGTGACTTTTCGGAGTGGACTCAACTTTTATAGATAACAATATCCTAAACTAATAACAACCTACAGCAAAGGAAAAACCGAGGGACCGAAGCGAAGGCGTAGTCATGCATAGCGCGGTCAGCCGAAGCTTTTCGCGGAGGATGATGGCCCCAAAAACAAAACCAGTTTATAAAAGGAAAAATCTTAAAACTTAACCAGCTTCTCGGTATGGAAAGTATCGCTGTCTGCCACTCGGCCGCGAAGGATGTACATGCCCGCAGGTAGAAAATCAACTGGCATCGAAATCGTAGGTCCAAGTACATCCCCAACAATATTGACCTCCAGTACTCTGCCTTGCATATCGATGAGTTGCAGCTCTGACAAAACGCAATCCGCACAACGGATCTCTACGATGTCGGAAGTAGGATTGGGAAAGAGACTCATAGGGCTATCAGAATCCGGATCAGGTATGATCGGATCGTCGGCACTCGGCATAAAGGACAGCCATGGTCGCGCCTGCTTGATGATCAACTGATCTTCTGCCGTAATCTTATATTCGATATCCATAGCGAAGTTGTCGCCTTCTTTAGCATTGTATAGTATTTCGAATTCGTCGTGAATCACCGTCAGAAAATCTCGCATCTGCTCACGATATATTTCAGACATCATAATAGAGTCGGCAGGCAAAAAGTTTGACCCTTGAATAATGATGTGGTCAATCTCGTTTCCATCTTCTCGGTCCAGCAAAACTTCTTCTGGTATAGAATTGCCATTGGGGTTAGTGATCAACTCCTCCCCGACCTGAGTATTTAGATAAAAAGTATTTTCTGTATTGTACAATGGATCGACACTAACGCCTACACCGTTGGCTCTTTCGTCTTCATAGTTTGGGTGGCAAAGCACACCCATAGAAGCGACAAAGTGATCGACTCGATAAAATTCTCGCTCATCAAAGGCGCGTAGATTCCAAAGACTAGCGTACACCTGTTTGATAGATTTTTGGATGTGTCCCTCGTGCGGATGTTGCGTCTTGGAGTCATACAGTCCAGCTCCATTGAAGCCGGGCAGGTCTTCATTATTGGTGCTCGATCGACAACGGATAGAAGTACCCGCTGGAAAAGAATTTTGCATCTCACCCAATGCTTCAAACATCCATGTCGGCAATTCCGCATCTTTGATATCATCTCTAAAATCATCCAATATTTCGTTTCGCACATTGCGATCAGCTAAGAAGTCTGGCTGCGCGATCATATCGCGAGCCCGCTCAAAAAAGCCATTGTGCTTCATAAATTCTTGGTAGTAATAAAAAGGCACGCCATAGCCATTCGGGATAGTATTATCCGGAAAACCAAAATCTAACATGGTAGCAATATTGGCACACTTCGCACCGAAGCTATCAAACATCCCAAACTCGATATCATCCAGTGGCATGATCTCCGTTCGCGTCAAATCCAGAGGTGGCGTTTGCGACTCTTGTGGTCGTATATTTTCAAACCAGGCATTGACTTCGTCTTGAGTGGCTTCTCTTATTTCAAAATTATCTTGCTCTACTTTATAGTACACATACTTTCCAAGCAAGCTGGCTATCTGTTCATTGTCGAGTGGATCTCTGATAAATGCATTCGGTATCTCTTGTTGTATAGCGCGCAGGTTGACATGAGACAGCGGCGTCTGCAACGCTGAGGTCATGATCCCGCTCACCCTCGGCAAAGAATTGGGTAGCGTCTCATACAGCACGATGTCCCTAGCATCAGGGATCTCCTCTAAACCCACAACACGAAAAAAACCAAAACCCTCCGCCGGATTCAATCCCCAATAATCTATCTCTCCAAAAATATCTTCTTCGATCAAGACCGGTACGCGCGAATTTTCAAACAGGGCAAAGTCTCGCTCATACTCATCTTCATTCAACTCTGTGATAAAGTGCGAAAGATTATTTTCCAGATACGGCATACTTGCCGCTAGCAGTTCGTGGGTACGCTCTACTACTGTAAAATCTTGCCCATGCCCATTGCTATAATTAAATGCATAAGCACCCAGTGTACCATTATTGCTGATCACCGTCGGGTGATATATGATCTGTCCTTTTTTTACATTATCGCCAAGGCTACCGATCCCCACAGCCGCCGCAAAGTCCGCATGCAGATCGTGCAAATTACTATTGACAAAATAAGTCTTGGGATGATCCGTGTTGAAGTCTACAATCATGAATTTGACAAACACCTTTTCATTTAAGAATTCCGACCACTGCACTATTTCATGACGGATCGATAGCGACTTGAAGGTGTTGAAATTATCGCAGGCTACCAGGCCATCCTCAGGATTCACAGGTGGTGCTGCATTTAGTGGTGCGTCAAAAGGGATATTATGATACTCCACCATATCATCGACCCCATCGCCATCTATATCTCCCGGACTAGATTGTGGATAGCCCAGCACACGATATTGATCTGGATCAAGCGCTTCGTTCGGCTCGGTCAGCACCATTGCGCCATCACTCCCCAAGGTCATAGAAGTCGGCAGCTCAAATTCTCCCGTTTGTTGATTTCTGATTTGCACGATATAGTACTGATCGGCGCTAGCGTTGATCTCCAATTCTATCTGCCCATTAGCATTGATGCTACTACTAGTGATCGGCACCACTTGCCCGATCGCCCTCGTCCCCGAAGCCACCAGTAGGCATATGATAGATAGTTTATATGCGATAGATCTAAGCATCACTGTAATATACCAACTATCTGATCAGAAGTTCTGGCAAAGGCTGCTTTTCCTCCATATTTAACACGAATTTGATGGTAATTTGACGATATATTTTGTTTTTATTTGGGGCCATCATCCTCCGCGAAAAGCTACGGCTGACCGGGTCATGCATGACTCCGCTGCGCTACGGTCTAAAAAGACTGCCGCAAAAAGGCGGCATCATTACTACCCCTTGTCCGAGGATCTTACTGAATAAGAAAGTTTTATTCTCCGCATCCTCAGCTGATTCGGAAAAACACCTAAGATACCTAAGCCATTCTATAGCGTACAAGTCACCTAAGAAAAAACTAAGGTATCTTGAACAAGTAAGCGGTGCACTTAGGTACCTTAGGTGACCGAACGATGCAAAGCAATTTTGATCCAGTGGATCAAAATAGTGAGGCCTGCCTGGCTGACGCCTTTAGTCAGACAGGGAACCGAGGCCCCCGCCGAGGCATGCAGAGTTTTGCTTGTTGCTTGTTGCTTGTTGCTTGTTGCTTGATCCTTAAAAAATAACAAATAAAACTATATGACAAAGTGAACAAAATCACCTTAAATCCCAGGTCAATCTACTATATATTCAAAGTCCTTTTAGCTATATTGCAAGGGAAGAAAAACTTGATAGGAATTGCTCGAAATACGTAAAATAATATCTGAATACGATAAGCTAGATCATAGCAAAGAAAAAGTTGCACTAGCCTCTGTCGTAAGTGTGGAAGCTTCGGCGTATAGAAGGATTGGCGCTCGAATGCTGGTTAGAAGTAATGGCCTCTGGACAGGTGGGATCAGTGGTGGTTGCCTCGAAGGAGATGCACTGAAGCAATCCATGAATGCGATCTATAAAAACAAATCTTCGATCGTAGTGTATGACACGATGGATGATGACAAAAATCAAATCGGAGTAGGACTAGGATGCAATGGCAGAATAGAAGTACTACTCACACCCATAGACCCCAATGATCCAAACAATGAAATAGAACTACTGCGATCCATCTTGAACGCGCAAGAGCCCTCGATCATTGCAAAAGTAATTTCTGATGATGATGAGCGATTGGCTACTAGTAAGTTAATAAATCATCATGATACTGAATTGTCATTTTTGGACATAGACTCGGATGCACTACAAGATGCGATACAAACGGTCTTGGCTAAAAAGTCTCCACGGATTTTTGACTTGCCGGCTGGAGAAAAAGAGATCAAGGTCTTACTCGAATTTGTGCGACCCGAAACCAGATTGGTGATCGTAGGAGACAACTACGATGTCAATGCCATGGCAAATATAGCGAGCACGCTAGGTTGGGAAATTTGGGTAGTAGGTAGATTGAAAAAACTAACCAAAGAACTTGTCGGAAAAGTGAAGCGCGTGATCCCCTTTGAGGAACATACCAAAGTAAAACCGCACGACTACACTGCTGTTATATTGATGTCCCATGATTACAAATGGGATCTAGAAATCTTGCAACATTTCCTAGAGTACAAGCCTGCCTACATGGGCATGCTAGGACCAAAAAAACGTACCTTAAAAATGGATGCGGAATTAGAAGGTGTGAATTTAGAATCTATTGATTTTTTACACAGCCCCACAGGACTAGAAGTAGGCGCAGAATCTCCTGAAGAAATATCGCTGTCAATCGCCTCTGAAATACTGGCGGTCTTTAGACAAAAGGGCGGACAGCCATTGAGAAAAAAAGTAGGCCCAATACACGAAAGAGAAGTATGAACAAATTGATAGACAAACATAATCGGGTCGTAGACTATATCCGCATTGCCGTCACGGACAAATGCAACCTTAGGTGCTTTTACTGCATGCCTAATGAGGGCATTGACTTTGTAAAGCAAAAGCAATTGATGTCATACGAAGAGCTATTGCGTGTCGCAAATGTACTTAGCAAGCAAGGGGTATCAAAAGTGCGCATCACGGGTGGCGAACCTTTTCTACGCAAAGACATCATGTACTTTATCAAAAGCCTCAGTGAGATAAAAGGGATCAACAAGATCGCTATCACCACCAATGGTACACACACGCTAAAGTATCTAGATGAACTCATGCAATACGGGGTACGCAATTTCAACCTCAGCATTGACTCTATCGACAAGGCGCGTTTTTTTGACATCACCCGTAGAGATATGTTTGATACCGTATGGGATTGTTTTGAAGAAATGTCCAAGCGGGATTTAGATTTAAAACTAAATGCGGTAGTTATTAAAGATCGCAATATCCCTGACCTCATTCCTATGGTGGCCTTGACCAAAGACAGAAATGTATCGGTTCGCTTTATCGAGGAGATGCCTTTCAATGGTAAAGGGGCCAACTACCAAAACCTAGAATGGAATTATAAAAAAATCCTTCAACACATAGAAGGTCATTTTGGAACAGCGACCAAATTACAAGACGAGAAAAACTCTACTTCGCTAAACTATAAAATACCAGGCCACCAAGGAAGCTTCGGCATCATACCTGCCTACTCGCGTACTTTTTGTGGCACTTGCAATCGGATTCGCCTCACGCCTATGGGCATCATTAAAACCTGCCTCTACGATGAAGGTATTTTTAATGTGCGAGATTTGCTGCGTGCGGGCGCTACGGATGAGCAGTTGTTGGAGGCCATACAATCCGCTATTGGCCAAAAACACAAAAATGGTTTTGAGGCAGAAGCTCAGAGAAAAAAGAACCCCAACATTATTGAATCCATGACTACAATCGGAGGTTAACAAATCAAGCTCAGCCAGTAAAGTTTTATACAATGAAATTAATTTTAAGTAATTAAAAATAGATATTAATGATTTATATAGAAGCTAATAAAATATGCTTATTATAATATTAGCATAATTTTCCAGCATACTAAATTCTAAATACAATAAGTGGAATTATATAAATGTGAATGAGGACTATAACCTAGAATAAATTTCGACCTTTAAACCTGCCCGGCTGCGGCCATTCAGACGGGGATTTAGTGTCGTAAGCGTTAAGAAAAGTCGTCAGAAGGCTTAACTGTTTGAGTCAAACGTACAGCCAAGGAAGGGCACAAATAATCCACTAATATTTACAGCTAAGTGTGAAAAAGCATGTAGAACGAGTTTTAAGCCTTTAGACTTTTTAGCTTGCGTAAGCGTTAAGAATCCCTGCCTGCGAGACGCAGTCAGGCAGGTTTACAGTCGAGAGGTTTTTGGTTCTTTTTTACGGGAAAAAAGAACATGCAAGAACAGCAATCTAGCTTTGACTATTAAAAGAAAAACTTGTTAGGATTTACAATCTTGCTAAAATAAAAACACCTCAACTTAAGTTAATGATCGACGTAAAAGACGCTTTACATATTATCAAATCCCACCTTGGAGATTTTGGTACCGAATCTATTCCCCTATCTGAATCTATAGGCCGCATCCTCAAAGAAGAGTGGCATACTGATCGGGCGCTACCGCCCTATGATCGAGTCACCATGGATGGCATTGCTATTGCATATGCAGATTTTAAGAAAGGACAAAGACAATTTGAAATTGAAGGGGTAGCTGCTGCTGGCGATCCACAAAAAGAAAAACTCAAATCCGAAACCTGCCTAGAAGTAATGACGGGTGCTATTATGCCCAAGGCTTGCGACACCGTCATTAGATATGAAGACCTTGAAGTGAATGAAAATCAGGTCACCATTCAGATTGACAATATCACGGAGAAACAAAATGTTCACTTTCATGGATCGGATAGAAGTAAAGGTGAATTGGTAGCGAAACAAAACACGCTGATTTCTTCGGCTGAAATTGGATTGGGAGCAAGTATTGGTAAGAGCATGGTGACAGTGGCTAGACTACCGAAAGCGATAGTCATCTCTACGGGCAATGAACTGGTTCCTATAGATCAAAAGCCTTTAGCTCATCAGATACGCAAATCAAATATTTATAGAATCAGTACTGTCCTGAATGCACTAGGTGTCCAGTGCGATGCGGCTCATCTAGATGATGACAAGGCTGAGATCAAGGCCAAGATGCAAGATTATCTAGATCAGTATGACATCGTTTTGTTGAGCGGTGGCGTGTCAAAAGGCAAGTTTGATTTCTTACCGGAGGTGCTTGATGAGCTAGGTGCTGAAAAACTTTTTCACAAAATCGCTCAGCGTCCCGGCAAACCGTTTTGGTTTGGTCGGCGTGATCAGTGTACTATTTTTGCTTTCCCTGGAAATCCAGTTTCTTCTTTTGTTTGCATGCATAGATATTTTGTAGAGTGGCTCGGTGATTCACTGGGTGTTTCTCTGCGAAAAAACTTGTACGCCAAGTTGACGGATGATGTACATTTCAAACCTGACTTGACTTACTTTTTGGAAGTGAAGATTTCATCTGACACTAACGGTGTTCTCTTGGCATCTCCACAAAAAGGAAATGGCTCTGGTGATCTCGCCAATCTGGTCGAAGCGGATGCGATCATTCAATTACCTAGAGGTCACGATGTGTATAGAAAGGGGGAGGTGCATCCGATTTATTTTTATCGGTAATACTCTGTGCTCTTTCGGTGAAACACAAAGAGCACAAAGCTAACAAAGCGCACATAAGAGGACTATTCTAACTTTGTGATCTTTGATTTTTACTTTGATTCTTTGTGGTGAAAAAAATCTGCGCTCTTTCGGTAAAACACAAAGGCACAAAGAATGCAAAGACACATAAGAGGCTGTCTTTAGCTTTGTGATCTTTGCTCTTTACTTTGTGTCTTTGTGGTGAAAAAAATCTGCGCTCTTTCGGTAAAACACAAAGGGCACAAAGAATGCAAAGACACATAAGAGGCTGTCTTTAGCTTCGTGATCTTTGCTCTTTACTTTGATACTTTGTGGTGAAAAAAATCTGCGCTCATTCGGTAAAACACAAAGGCACAAAGAATGCAAAGACACGTAAGAGGCTGTCTTTAGCTTTGTGATCTTTACTCTTTACTTTGTGTCTTTGTGGTGAAAAAAATCTGCGCTCTTTCGGTAAAACACAAAGGGCACAAAGAATGCAAAGGAGCATAAGAGACCATTCTAACTTTGTGATCTTTGATCCTCACTTTGTGTCTTTGTGGTGAAAAAAATCTGCGCTCACTCGGTAAAACACAAAGGACACAAAGAATGCAAAGACACAAAGTTGCTTTTCTAAACTTGTAGAAGAAATTAGCTCTTACTTATTTTTTGTTTAGCCATTTCGTAAGCCTCCGGATCATTCACATTTTGCATGAAGTCAACCTGATCCACTTTGATCTCTTCAATATCTGTGTTGATCAACACCTTTCTAGGGCAAGAATATCCTTGGCTCAAAAATTCCAATAAGACTGGGTAGGCGCGTGGTTCCCAGATGGTGATTAAAGGCTCCGGAAACTTAGTATCTGGATTATGAAAGCAAGTGGCTAGTTTCGAAGGATTTCGAGCACTTACCAATCGCTTGATAGATTCTTCATTTAGCAAAGGGAGATCGCAAGCCACCGTCATCCAAGCTTGATTGGGAAATTCTCGAAAAGCTGAAAGTATCGCCCCATAAGGACCTAGTCCCGTAAATGTATCTTTGATTAGTTTATAGTCGGATTGTATTTCTTCTTTTTGATTTTCACTGATCGAGATGTAAACTTCTTCACAAAAAGGGGCGATCAAATCTGCTTCGAAATCACGTTGGGCTTTGCCGTGATAATTTATCGCACCCTTATCATAACCCATTCTTTGACTCTTGCCTCCTGCCAAAACCAAGCCCTTGAGCTTCGCTTGTTGTTTAGCATTATCTTCCATGATAATGTCTGCCACTCTACCCACATCACAAAGATTAAACACCTCTGTATTCATGGTAATATGTGGCTTGATAAAATCATATATTTCTTGCCCGTCACTCTCAACTATCAAAATTCTTAGATCACTGATCCGATCAAGCTTTCTTTCCAGCGATTCCTTCTTTTTCTCATTGATGAAAACGATTTGTTTATCGCCAACAAAGTGATTTCCGTTGATCAACAATACATCTAGAGGAGAGAATTGCTTTTTATTTTGTTTTTGCGCAAAGGCTGTTTTCGTCTCTAGGTGGGCATACTTTATTTTATCCTGATAATAAATGTGGTAAGGATGCTCCAAAGTAACTTCGGCGTGACTAGCGTCTATATAACCAACCTTTAGCCGACTATTGAGCGCTTTAGCCAAGTCTTTCGAAAATTGATTGATTATGCCACAAGGTGCTCCGAGTAAAGCCCACTCATTATGATGGTACTCCCCTCCTACTGGCTTGATCAAAGCAGTATGCTTCGTATGTTTTTTAGTCTCTTTCAAAATTACTTTTTCCTCCTGTTTTCTTCATTAATTTTACTTCCTCTATGATGATGTTGTGCGAAAACCCTTTGCACATATCATAGATGGTCAAAGCAGCTACGGTAGCACCAGTGAGTGCTTCCATTTCTACTCCCGTCTTACCAGTTACTTTGACTAGGCAATCAATTACAATCTTACCATTGTCGTCAACAACTATATCTACATTCGCTTTTGATATCATCAAGGGATGACATAGCGGAATCAAGTCACTGGTTTTCTTCGTCGCCATGATACCTGCCAAGATAGCCGTTTGAAAAATAGGCCCTTTTTTGGTTTGAATTTCATTGTTTTCCAATAAATCCAAAATCTCTTTCTCCACAGCAACAATGGCCCTAGCCACGGCTACTCTTTCTGTTTCAGATTTCCCTGCCACGTCCACCATGGTAGGATTTCCCTCCTTATCTAAATGTGTAAACTTCTTCATACTATATAAAGATAAATCCTTTTAGCGAATGAAATGTGCTAATTGTGATTTTATGCCGGAATATACTTGGCTGGATCTTTTTCAAAACTCACTTTACAGCCATCGCAGCAAAAGTAAACTTTCTCTCCTGCATGCTCAAGTACATGTTTTGCCGTACTTTTTTGAATTGGAATATTACAAACAGGATTCATATAATAATCACCAGCTGGCATGGTAAGCTTCTCCGCTTGCGGCTTAGCTGTCTGTTCATTGTCTACTCTAAATTTTTTGATAATTTCTGCCAATATACTTATAGCTACTTCTTCTGGAAGTTCTGCGCCCAAGTTAAGCCCTGCCGGGCTTTTTATCTTTTTCAACTGATCAAAGGTGATCCCCATTCCACGCAAGTCAGTATAAATGGCTTGTGCCTTTATGGGGCTAGATACAAAAGCGAGGTATTGACTTTCCATACTGATCGCCTTATGCAAAGCCTCTAGATCTCCCTCTCCTTGCGTACATACTATGGTATAGCAATTCCGATGATTTTCATTTATCTCGAAATCTTTTATGCCGTGTAATTTATCCGCAGTAGGGTATACATTTTTATCCACCACATTTTGCACAACATCAACGCTGTAATCCATCGCCTTTGCTATTTTCGCTAAAGCCATTCCGATGTGCGAATTTCCAAAAATAACGAGTTGAGGTGTTGGCATAACTGGTTCAATATAGACTTCAACTTCTCCACCACTCTGGCAGGTCATGCTGTAAATCTTAGTGTTAGATAAATTATTTTTTTTCTGATCTTTTGTGATTAGCACTAATCTTGGCTTTCGATCCTTCATAGAAAGTAAGGCTTCTTTCAGCACAATACCTCTGGTACATCCTCCGCCAATCCATCCATGAATTTTTCCATCTGATGTAATAACTGCTTTATCTCCAGGCTTACCAGAAGATGGCGTTTTTCTACGCACAATCATGGCAGTAGCATAGGCCTCCGTGCTATTCCTTAAAGCCATTATTTTATCTACAAATTCATTACGCATCTAATAATATATTTTCAAGCTCAAGCAAGCTACTAAAATTGTGTGCTGATCCAAAATGATTTAATGAAGGTAATGCAGCTTGCATCCCAACCTGTATCGGCTCATAGCCTTGCATACCTTTCAATGGGTTGAGCCAAATTAATTTTTTGCTTCGCATCTTGATATGTTTCATAGCGGCATCCAATATTTCAGGCTTCCCTGTATCTAATCCATCACTCAAGACAATCGTTATGGTCTTTCCATTCAAGTATCTTTTGGAATAATTGTCATTAAAATCAGTCAAACACTTTCCGATTTTTGTACCGCTTGACCAATGTTTAGCATGTCGAGAAACCATAGCCAAAGCACCCGCCATATTCTTATCTGATATATAGTCTGTAATTCTCAACAAACTGGTGCTAAATGTAAACACCTCTACTTCTTTAAAGTTGGATCTTAATGACCAAAGAAACTTCAGCAAATAAAAAGAATACTTATCCATGGATCCACTCACATCTAATATCACCATTAAGCGATATTTATCCTTCTTTTTATTCTTTCGTGATAGTTTAATAATATTTCCTCCATTTTGGATATTCAAGCGAATAGAGTTGGCAATGTCGATTTGTCCTTTGTTTGCCTTCTTTCTTCTTCTTTTGAGACGCTGACTCATTTCCTTGACTAACTTTTCAGACAGCTCATCTAAGGCATCAGATTGATTCTTTGTCAAATAAGCAAAATCAGTGCGCTTTAAAGTTTCTTTTGTATTAGCGCCTGTGGTGGTTTTTGCCTCTTCTCCTTCTTCTTCATTGGCATCTGAGTTACCCTTCCCCAACATGACAGCCGTACTCACTTTGTTGGTCTTTACAGAGGTTTGGTTCTTATTCGTTCTTTTGTCTTGAATGACTGTACCTTTTTGCTTCCAAAATTGATTATACATTTTTTTGAAAGCTACACGCTCTTCTGCTTCATGACAAAACAAACTCGTAAGTGCATATTCAAAGAGTGCTTTATCTGGCCATAGGCCAAATAAAGCACTTTCGAATGTATCTTTAGTACATTGAATTCCTGAATGAAAACCATTTAATCTAGCTTTTTGAGCAAAGCCTATAAAGGCTTCTGAAAAACTAGAAAATTGAGTGTAATGTTGACTCATCTAAATTTAGCCAATGCCAAATGTTATTTATTCGTGATTTGGCTTTTTCTTTTCTTCTGCCATTTTAGCGATACGCTTTCTAGCTTCAGAGATATCATTACCGGTTTTTTTTCTATCTCCTGGAAGGTTTAGCGACTTATAATGTGCTCTACTCTTTTCCCCTTCCGCTAGTCTAATCTTATCTAATTCTTCATATTCTTTTAAAGACATACTATAAATATTTAGTAATTAAAAAATTTAATCACTGGTGAAAAATTCATTTTTTACAGCCTGGATATCATGGTTTGATTTCAACAAACAAGACAAACTATTATACATCGCGGCGTCATCATTGTCTAGCGCTGCGATACCTTTTGCCCAATCTATTGTCTCTGCTATTCCAGGCGTTTTATCTAATTTTAAAGTTCGCACTTTTTCCACAAAGTCTGCAATTTTATTTGCCAATTGCGACTCAATATTGGGAATATGCTTCTTTATAATCTTTAGTTCTTTTTCTGCAGATGGATAATCAACCCAATGATACAAACATCTCCGCTTCAAAGCATCACTCAACTCTCTTGTTCTATTGGATGTCAATACCACTATAGGTTTTTGCTTTGCCGATATAGTACCCAATTCTGGAACGCTAATTTGAAAATCAGAAAGCAACTCCAACAAAAAAGCTTCAAACTCTTCATCTGCCCTGTCGATTTCATCGATAAGCAAAATCATTCGTTTATTATTAGTAATGGCTCTTAGCAAAGGTCTTTTCAAAAGGTACTCTTCCCCAAAAATCATTTCTTCCTTTTCTCTATCCGACTTGTTGCTACTTTCAGAAATCTTTATCGCCAACAATTGTTTTTGATAATTCCACTCGTAAATGGCGTTATTTACATCAAGCCCTTCATAGCATTGCAACCTAATCAACTCATAGCCCAGGTACTCAGATAAAATATGTGCAATCTTTGTTTTACCTACCCCAGGGTTACCTTCTAATAACAAAGGCTTTTCGAGCTTCATCATCAGATATAAAACTGTTGCCAACTCCTCTTCAACTACATACCCTAAATTATCAATAATAGGGATAAGCTCCCTAGGGTTATCTACCATCTATCTATTTCTTACGTCCGAAAATACTTTTAGCAACAGTACCCAACATTGAACCAGCATTCATTGTATTATCTACTGATCCACCTGCGAGTTTTGCTCTGAAATTTTCTACGAACTGATCTAAGAGCTGATCTGAAACATCATTAATCAACCTAGAACCAAATTGTGCAAGCATTCCAATAATGGTAATATCCATAGAGAATTTTACTTTGGTTTTGCCATCTTCTTCAGTCAAGGTACCATTCATAATCATATCAGCTGATCCCTTACCTTTGCTATCTAAGCCACGGCCCTTTAAAACCATTTTTCGATTTTCTTCGTCCAATTCAACGATCTCAATATCACCTGCATAAGCAGCCTTGATTGGGCCAAACTTGGTGACTACTTCTCCTTTATAGTTTTTATCGTCTATTTTCTCGGTGATTGAAGCACCAGGTACACAAACAACAATCTCAGCAGGGTCAGCTAAGTTTTTCCACACTTCGGCTATTGGTTGCTCAATTTCAAACTCCTTAACTATTTGAGTATTCATAAATTCTAATATTAAAGTAAGCACCACAAGTAATTTGTGGTGCTTTTATGATTATTAATAATTCTCTAACCCGCAGAGGCTAGGCATTGTTGTCAAAATACCCCACCTTCTGTAGCTCTTTAAACAACTTAAATGGTGTAACAGGTATTTCCAAATGCTTTATTCCTAAGTGAGAAACAGCATCAACGATTGCATTTACGATTGCTGGTGGCGCCCCTACTGTTGGTGATTCACCTACTCCTTTCGCTCCTATCGGATGATGAGGTGCAGGGGTTATAGTATGACCCGTTTCCCAACTTGGAGACTCTACTGCAGTAGGCACTAGATAGTCCATAAACGTACCGTTAAGAATATTACCAGATTCATCATAAATTAGTTCCTCATACATCGCAGGTGCAATACCTTGCGTCAAGCCACCATGTACTTGTCCTTGTACGATCATAGGATTTATGATATTACCACAATCATCAATGGCAACAAATCTTCTAACCTTGATATCACACGTTTCAGCATCTACTTCCGCTACACAGATATAAGCACCTGAAGGGAAAGTTAAGTTTGGAGGATCGTAGTAATGCGTTGCTTCAAATCCACCCTCCATTCCTTCTGGGTGGTTGGTATAAGCAGCAAAAACAATTTCTTGAATCGTCTTTGACTTCTCAGGCGCTCCCTTTACAAAGAACTTGCCTGGCTCCCATTCTAGATCTTGCTCAGAAACTTCCATCAAATGCGCTGCAATTTTCTTGGCTTTATCTCTCAACTTACGAGCAGCCATAGCCGCAGCTGCACCAGCTGTAGGTGTACTTCTACTCGCATAAGTTCCTAATCCATAAGGTGCAGTATCCGTATCTCCTTCTTCTATCTGGATATTCTCCATGGGTATACCCAACTCTTCAGCAATGATTTGAGCATAAGTCGTTTCGTGACCTTGCCCTTGAGACTTAGTACCGAATCTTGCGATTGCCTTTCCAGTTGGATGCACTCTGATTTCAGCACTATCAAACATTTTTATTCCTAGTATATCAAAATCCTTTGACGGACCTGCTCCTACTACTTCAGTAAAAGTTGAGATACCAATTCCTAAAAACTTTTTACCCTCTTTTCTCATTTCGATTTGTTCTTTTCTCAAATCGTCATAACCGATCGCATCCATCGCTTTTTGCAAACCAGCATGATAATCACCACTATCATATGACCAGCCCGTAGGTGACGCCCAAGGGAAATCTTCCTTCTTAATGAAATTCTCCATTCTTAGTTGCGCTGGATCTTTACCTACTTTCTTAGCAAACATATCCGTTACACGCTCTATAGCATGCACTGCTTCTGTTACTCTAAAAGAGCAACGATACGCTACCCCACCTGGAGGCTTATTGGTATATACTGCATCAGCTTCCATGTAAGAAGCTCCATAATCATAAGATCCTGTCCCTATCGAAAATAATCCTGTAGGGAACTTAGAAGGATTTGCAGAAGCATCTGTATATCCATGATCAGCTAATACTTTAAAACGAGTAGCCTGTATTTTTCCATCTTTGGTTCCAGCCATTTCAGCTGTGATGTGATAGTCACGAGCAAATGAATCTGCTTGCAAGTTTTCACTTCGATCTTCGATCCACTTAATAGGTGCTCCAGTCAAAAAGGAGACCGCTATGGCTATAACATATCCTGGATATACTGGTACTTTACCACCAAATCCTCCTCCAATATCTGGAGAAATAACCCTAATCTTTTCTTCTGTCAATCCTACGTGACCAGCTACTAAGGCGATGACCGTTCTGATGGCGTGTGGTGCCTGAGTAGTCATATACATCGTAAGATGATTTTCTACTTTGTTGTATGAAGCAACACAACCACATGTCTCTATAGAAGCAACGTGTATTCGAGGTATATGCATCTGCTGCTTGACCACAACATCGGCATTATCGAATACAGAATCCGTCTTTTCCTTATCCCCTACTTCCCAGTGCCAAATATGATTATCCGTCTTTCCTTCTTGGTCTACTCTTAACACAGGTGCTTCTTCATCTAGTGCTTTGAACGGATCCATAAGGGGCTTCATTGGCTCATATTCTACCCTAACGGCTTCCTTACCATCTCTAGCAATATATCTACTAGTAGCTATTACAGCAGCTACTTCTTGTGCTTGATACATTACCGTATCTGTAGGCAATACCATCTGCGTATCGGACATCAAAGTTGGCATCCAGTGTAGGCCATACTTCTCCAAATCTTTTCCCGTGACTACAGCTACTACACCTTCTATCTCTAATGCTTTGCTAGCATCAATATTTTTAATTTTTGCATAGGCATATGGAGATCTTACGATATCCATATATAGCATACCTGGCAATTTTACATCATCTACATAATTTCCTTTTCCTTGGATAAATCGAGCATCTTCCTTTCTTTTTTTGGAGTGCCCCATCCCTCCTATTTCTTTGGATGTTTTACATTTTATCATGATAACATTAATTTTCTTTTGTTAATTAATTAGACAAACTTCGGCTCAGTGGAAGGAAGTTCTTTGCCCTGCATCTTTGCAGAAGTCCATTGAATAGCGGAAACAATATTGTTGTAACCTGTACAGCGACATAAGTTGCCCGCAATCCCCCATCTAATTTCATCTTCAGTTGGGTTCGGATTTTTTTCTAATAATTCTATTGCTCTCATCATCATTCCTGGTGTACAGAATCCGCAATGTAATGCATGATTTAAGTGAAAGCCTTCTTGTATTGGATGTAAGCCCTCAGCAGTAGCCAATCCTTCTACAGTTGCTATTTCTTTACCATCAGCCTGCACTGCCAACACAGTACATGATTTTGCTGACTTGCCATCTATTAATATTGTGCATGCTCCACATGAAGAAGTATCGCATCCAATATGCGTACCCGTTAGAGATGCATTTTCTCTTATTGCATGAACCAATAACATACGAGGCTCTACTTCCATCGTATGCTCGGCACCATTTATTTTTAAAGTTATTTTCTTTGTCATGATAATATTATTTTGCTCTTGAAATCGCCTTATTCAGCATACGTTTTGTAATTATTTTCACTAAGTGTCTTTTATATTCTACATTTCCTCTTAGATCTTCTGATGGATTACAGTCCTCTGAAGCAAACAATGCAGCTTGATTGATCACAGATTCTGAAAGATCACTACCTATCAGTACTTCTTCCGAACGAGCTGCGCGCATCGGGATACTATTCACATTGGTCAATCCGATACCTGCTCTGGTGCACTTACCATCTTCGTCGATCTGAACCATTGCAGCAACACCAGCTGTAGCATAGTCTCCTACCTTTCGCTCTGCCTTATGATAAGCCGATCCAAATCTTCCGCTAGCAGCAGGAATTTGAATTTCAGTCAACACTTCTCCATGCTGTACAGAAGTTGTATAAAACCCATGAAAGAAATCATCTATAGGAACGGTACGCTTGCCATCCTTGCCTGTGATTTCTACAGACGCCCCTAAAGCAAACATTACCGCTGGATGATCATTAGCCGCATCACCATGCGCTAGATTGCCTCCTAGTGTACCAAAGTTTCTCACTTGCGGATCCGCTATAAGCTTTGTAGCATCTGTGAATAAATGATACTTACTTTTTATAATTTCAGAATCCTCCACTTCCACTTCTTTTGTCATTGCCCCAATTTTGAGCATACCTCCCTCTTCCTTTACATAGGAAAGACCTGGAATATTATTGATGTCGATTAAATGCGTTGGTGCAGCAAAACGCAATTTCATCATTGGAATAAGACTATGCCCTCCGGCAAGAATTTTTGCCTCATCACCATACTCATGCAATAAAGAAATCGCTTCCTCTAATGTAGATGGGGCCTCGTAATTAAAATTTTCTGCAATCATATTATTTAGTTAAATTTTGAATGAATTGGACTATATCTGTGTTTAAAGAATTTATTATAAAAGTATCCGAAACTACCATTGAACCATATACCAAAAAACAAGGTTACACTCGCCAGATAATACAAGGATTCTGAAAGGTAGATGAATTGACTTATCGTTAGTAATAATATACCCACGGAAGAAATCGAGGCAGCAATCCATGTTCTCAGTCCCTTTCCGTTTAGAAAAATACCTAGCAATACCATTAATGACAGCAATACTATGATGTACCCTGAATAAGCATCTGCATTTGGAAAGTATTTACTGCCAGTGCACATAGAAACGGCACCAGAATAAGCCATAACACAAAAAGGGCATTTAGGAAGCAGAGCAATGAGGATGGCAGGCATCCAAGAAAAATTATATTTCTTTGATTTTTTACACTTTTTACAAGGTAATGAATATTCTGCCTGGGTTGGGTTTTTCAATGTTTGCTTTTGGTATTTTACAATGGTATCCAACAAACATCTTCGAATTTTGTTTTCACAACTTAGGTAATATTCGTCAGAGAGATCAAACTACTAAATTATATTGTAATATTTATGATAAACTAGAACAAAATACTTCTAACATCATTTTTACAACAGTTTTATTCTTAATTGACTTAACCAAACATTCTTTTGTGCCCGAGGGAGATAAAATGACGATAGTAAAACTCTGATCGCTGTATCACAATCAAAATAGTAAGGCCATCCTTTTTTTATCGGAGTTAAGCAACAAGATCTGACACATCGACATTTTCCTCTATCAATTGAATCGCACGCGCTACCTTCCAGGGAGTTTTCGTATTGATTTTAACCTCGATTCTACTTATGGTAACAACAGTATCATAGGTTTCTAAAGCCGTTGCCAATAAAGGTATTTCATGCTCTATGAGATATGGTAGCGAAGACTCTATATCATTATCTTCACTTACCTTTCTTCCATCTCCAGTCAATATCACACCGCTTATCGGGGACTCTTTTAGACCTCTTTTCTCCGCGTGATATTTTATTTTATCAATAGCTTTTTTGAAATTGTTTTGATTGACTATCAATAACATATTACGGAAATAGGTAAACTCATTTATCTCAAAAAATGATCCCGCTAAAATCTCTTCAACCTGATTATACAACTTATGACTATTTAGAATCACCAATCCCTTGATGCTCTTTTTCACTGTACCCATCAATGGGAAGGAAAGCTTTCTATCAAAAGGAAGGATACCTAACAAAGGAATACCTTTTTCTCTCAAAATCTTTTCCATGTGGTATTTGACATGATCCAACTTATCCACATGAACTTTGTTGAGAATCACCCCTTTTACACGTACTCCTTGCTCTCTAAAAAGAGAAAGATTTAGATTTAGTCTATCATAAGCGCGGCCTATGCCTCCGCCAATAATGAGGATCACCTCTGCATCTAACAATTTGGCAACCTGAGCATTAGAAAGATCTATAACGCTGCCCACACCTGCATGCCCTGTGCCCTCATAGATAATAAGCTCGTGTTCTTTTTCAAGGGATTCTGCAGCCAATTTAATTTTAGATTCAAAATCAAAATTAGAAGTGTCTTCAATATACTCTGCTGTCAGACCTGATGCAACGACTACTGGGCTATGTATTTCAGGCTGAACTTCAAAACCCAATACCCCCTCAAAAAGAACTGCATCTTTATCTGTCATGACACCACGTACCATCAAGTGTGTTTGCCCTACTGGTTTGCAGTATCCCACGTTTACCCCTCTCTTTTTAATGGCTGCTGCCAAGCCCAATGTACAGGTAGTCTTACCTTTATGCTGTCCCGTTGCCGCGATGTAGAGTTTCTTTGCCATTGGTTTTATCTTATATATCAAATCTACTATTTTATACATGAAGCTTCATAAAATGCGATGTGATTTTAGGGTGCCATATCGCTATTAAATCAATAGAATTGACTGATAATGCTATATTGTGTGTTCTATACTAATAGTATCACATGCCAGAACTCTTTCTTTTAGCAAGTATCTTCTTCATCATCGCTACCGTGTATTCATCGGCAGGATTTGGGGGTGGATCAAGCTATCTGGCCACCTTGAGTCTCTTTCCTATGGCTTTTCAAGATATGCGTTTAACCGCATTGATCTGCAATATAGTCGTAGTTTCCTCTTCAGTAATACTATTCAATAAGCACAAATACATCAAATGGTCAAGGATTTTACCCCTCGTCATCCTAAGCATTCCCTTAGCTTATCTCGGAGGAAAACTACTTCTAGAGGAACGTTCTTTTTTTCTACTGCTCGGAGGGAGTCTTCTACTAGCCTCCATAGCTATGATAATGGACAATAGAGAGAAAGTAATCGAGTTCCCAAAATTTAGTAACGCAGCTATTGGCGGTGGAATAGGATTTTTATCAGGCGTAGTAGGTATAGGAGGCGGAATATTTTTATCACCTTTACTACACTTGAGTAGTTGGGGCAAACCAAAAGTGATAGCTGCCACCTCAGCCATATTTATTCTGGTCAATTCAGCGGCAGGAATAATAGGACAGCTATCAACAAATGCAATCAGCCTTGATCTAAGTAGTGTCGCTGTCCTGTCGCTCGCTGTATTCGCCGGTGGACAGATTGGAGCAAGAATGACGATTTTTAAGTTTAAACCTCATATTGTGAGACGAATTACCGCATTTGTTATTTTAATTGTTTCTCTAAGATTGTTATTTAAATATCTTTGACAAGAGCAAATAAAAATCTTATGAAAGTATTATGCTTCGGGGTTGCAAAAGATATAGTTGGAGGCGCAGAATTAAACATTGAAGGCCAACACGCACAGAATGTTTCTGAGCTTAAAGAATATCTTAATAAAACCTTCCCAAAATTTTTGGAATATAAGTCTTACATGGTAGCGGTCAATCAAGCCTATGCTAATGATGAGATTTCTATTTCTGATAGCGACGAGATCGCACTAATACCCCCTGTCAGTGGCGGATAATAAAATAGACATACAAATTTTATCGAAGCCTCTTTCTATAGACGCCTGCTACAATTTTGTGCTCAATGAAAAATGTGGCGGCATCGACTTATTTGTTGGCACCGTGAGGCGTTGGAACAAAGGTGAAGAAGTTACACATTTACTTTTTGAGTCATATGAAGCCATGGCTATAAAGGAGATGACAAAGATTGCCAAGACCGCTATTGAAAAATTTGGACTTGAAAGTATCAGTATGCATCATCGAGTAGGCCAGGTTGACCTTGAAGGAATTGCTGTGATCATTGCTGCTGCCTCCAAACATAGGAAGGCTGCCTTCGAAGCATGTGAATATGCAATAGATACCCTGAAAGACGATGTCCCTATCTGGAAAAAAGAATTTTTGAAAGACGGCAGCTACTGGGTCAACTCACGCCCTTGATGTTTAGATGTCTTTGATATGCCTTATACCCATCTTTTAGACTATAGATCCGGAGTCCAGCATCCGCAGCCATCAATCTACTAGCTACTATTTTTGATACTCGACCACTGCGACAATAGAGCACTATCTTTTTATTTCGATCCAGATCGCCAAGGCTTAATTCTTCACTCAACTTATGCACAGAAGCTTCATCGATAGCTTTATGCTCGCTACTGGTCATCACCGAAATTAATTGTACTTCGCTTCTGTCACGAAGCACATCTGGCAATTCTACCTCCATTACATGATCACAGGCCGGTGTCAAATAATCATTCTTCTCATAAACTTCTTCAAGATCTTCCTCCCAGTTTTTTTGTAACTTCAAGATGAGCTGTCGTGCAGACAATATCTCATAGGTCAACAATCTTCCGCACAAGGATTCCCCAATGTCTAGCACAAATTTGATCGCTTCATTGGCTTGCAAAATTCCGATCATCCCTGCTATCGTGCTCAAGACTCCTACTTCAGAACAAACTGGAATATTCAGATCAGGTACCGGAAAAATATCCCGAAGATGCAAGTCATCCTCTTTTTCATTTCTAAACAAGGTCACGTAGCCCTCATACTTATGAATCGCACCATAGACTAATGGAATCCCCTCCAATGCACAAAAATCATTGACCAAGTATTTGCACATTTGATCGTCTGTACATTCCAGCACAAGGTCCACTCCTGTCAATAATTGATCAATATTTTCTTTGGATAATCGTGTCGCGGCGATATCTATTTTTATCTCTGGATTCAAGGCTAGCAGCCTTGCTTTCAAGTGCTCCACTTTCGCCTCTTTGTCCTCTGCGGTATAAAATACTTGTCGATGCAAATTGCTCACATCCGGTACATCACCGTCTATCAAACTCAATCGCCCAATCCCTACACCCGCCAAATAAGCAGCTGCGATCGCCCCAAGTCCGCCACATCCAACTATGGCCAGATGGCTTGTCCCCAATTTCTTTTGCCCTGCTTCTCCAATCTCTGGCAAGATCGTTTGTCGCGAATATCTAGTGTTCATTGATAGCTTGTTTTATCTCTCCAAAGATATGGGAAAAATAGGTACTAGGGGCTAGGTGCTAAGTGCTAGGCACGACTTAAAATAAATTTTAAAAGACTTCCCATATATATAGATTATTTCTCAAGCCCAATATGTGCACAAGTCTGTTATTCCCAGTTTAATAGAATAGTTAGTATATTGATACTTTAAACACCTTATCAAATAGCTAAAATGAAAAGATATAAGGCTGGTGAATTTGCACAGCGCTATCAAGCAGGTATGATGAAAAAGATATCACGCATGGCTGGTGGCAAAGACATCTTTTTGAAATGGCTTCAAGAAAACTTAGGCCTGGGAAGAGCAAGTGCTTATCGTAGATTGAACGGAGAGACTTTATTTGATCTAGAGGAAATAGTGATGATCATCACTGCTTTTAAAATACCTGTAACTGAGCTATTTGAATCCGATAAAAGCATTCTTTATTTTTATCAAAACGAGAGGCATCCCAATAGCTATGAAGAATGGTTTACTGGGATAGATCAAGATTTCGCTATACTTGCCAATCAATCCAATAGCAAGATGTACTATAGCTCTACCGAGAGTCCCATCTTTTACTATTTTCACTTTGACGAATTCACACATTTTAAATTATACATTTGGGCAAAAACCATATGGCAACTAGACTCTTTAAAAGATGTGCCTTTTAGCATCAAAAGCGAGCTATGGAATGACAAGGTTTTGGAGCTGAAAGAGAAATTTTTGAAGCAGTACACACAGATGCCTAGTGTTGAATTCTGGACGCCAAATTTTTTGAGTAACAACCTCAATCAGATACAATATTTTTTAGAGGGCTATCTATTTGAAAATAGAGAAGACGCCTTACTACTGTGTCATCAGCTCCGTGAAATGATAAAACTGCTCGAACAACAAATCATCGACGGACATAAAAAACCTGTAAAAGGGGTAGCTCGACCTGGTAGTTATGAATTGTACTATAATGAGATATTACATACAAACAATACCATCTTATTTACATCAGATCAAAGCAAAGCACTTTACACCACATTTGGTAATCCAAATACGATAAAAACTTATCAAAAAGAGGCTTGTGATTATGCTGAAGATTGGTTCGAAAAACTAAAAAGATCTGCCAATAAAATTAATCAAGACTCTGATCGAGATCGGACTCGATTGTTCAAAAAGATGGAGGACAAAATAAACAAGGCAGAACTCTTATTTAAAGGACTCATTTAACTGCGCTTTACATTTCTACAGATTATCCCTTTATTTTAGAAATTATTTTCCCATGAGAATTGCTAGGTTTATCCATATCTGATTTTGCGAAGGCAATTGACTCCAAGACTAATTTCTTCACTTTTGCATTTTTGAAATCTTTCTCAGTACTTATAGGAATATGTCTAATTAATTTACCAGTCCCTTGCAACAGTTGAGTTGGGTCTTTCAACAAAGCTCCTTTATTGAATCCAAGATTGAGATGCTTAGTATATATTGGGATCATACAGAATGCATCTCCTAGCTTTTCACTCAGCGTATATACTGATGTCAATGCATGCGTATGATAGAGCAACTCGTTACTTTCAGGATGCAAGTCTAATAAAAATGATCTTAGACTTTTATACAGTTCAATCAAATCTCCTTCTTTGTGATCGAGGTATTGCTGAAATTGTGCATGGATAGGTGAAAGCATGGATTTCTATTTTCAGATTACAATCTACTTCTTTCTAAATGGAAAAAGAAATTGAGTCAGGAATCCTTTTGGGTCTTTTGTTCCTTCAACTCCAGCGATTTTTACTTCTCGTTCATTTGGCCAAAAGAAAGTACCAAAAGCAATATCCCAGATAATGAGAACTCTACCGAAATTATTATTGGATTCTTTTTCTTTTTCTGAATGATGCCAACGATGCAATTCAGCAGAGTTGAAAATGTAATTTAGGTATCCCGCTTTGAAGTTAATATTTACATGCTCAAGAAATCCAGTGACGCCAGCAAATACTAGAATTATCATTGCCAACTTTACCGATGTGCCTAGTACTATCAATGGTAACAAATATGCTATACTCCCCAATACAGCATCAAAGAAATGAAAGCGTCCAGAGTTGGCCCAATATACTCGTTCTGCTGCGTGATGTATCTCATGAAGCCGCCACAAACTTGGCCACTCGTGTGTTATTTTGTGTAGCCAATAAAAACAAAATTCGCAAAACAATAAGGTGAATAAAAATGACCAGTAAATATTGAAATGAGATTCGATCAATCCTCCAGGCATTTTTTGTGCAATCCATGACAGAGGAACATACAATGCAAATGGCAATAGAAATTCGCATAACTTGTTTGCAAATGGGAGCAAGACCAATGTACGTATCAAGTCTGTTCCAAAATCATTTCTGCTTTCGTTCCAATCTTTTCGGTAAGGAACAAATCGTTCTAATATGGCAATCATCAAGATAGCTGGAGCGAGAATAACTACAGGAACCCACAGCAGATAAACATCGGGTACTCTTGGTACAAGTGTAAACAGTATACCTAAGAGTCCAAAAATTGCAACAGGATAAAAACTATATTGGAAGACTTTGTACATTTTGCTTTTTATATACTTCAAAATACAAATTATCTGGATAGATCTACAATGGTTAATTATTTTTTTAGCGCATCATCATATATCCTATAGGGCGAGCCGTCTAGGCGGAAGCCCTACTGGACAAGCGGTAGAAGTGGTTCCGACTTTTTCGTCGGAAGGAACGGATGACGCGACCTAAGGTTTTTTTGCGCCGCTCGGAAGCTGAGCAAAACCGCAAGGATGGCCCCAAATAATTTTTCAAAAAACTTGCACAAAATAACCATCTCTAAACTCGAGCACTGAACCATTATCCATAGCGAACCATAATTTACCTTCATTGGTTTTATAAATTTGCCATATATGTGTAGACGGCAAACCATCTTTTATACCATAGTTTTTCATACCCTTGCCGTCATACTTCCAAGCTCCTGTATCTCGATCTCCAAACCAAATATTGCCACTCTCGTCCTCACCGATTGCAAACACGTGCTCCATCGTGCCCGAAACAGATCGATAGCTTCCACTACGCCCACTGGTAGTACTGATCAAATTCATCTCTTCCGAAAAAAAAGAAATCTTATCACTCTCTTTAAGCAAGACTCCAATACCATTGTTCCCAATCCACAATCTACCTTTGCTATCTTCAAAGAGGCTTCTCACATGGAGGTAGCCAGAAAGATCATTTAAACCCAAACTTTTGTCGTCTATTATTGTCACCGCAGATCCGTCAAAGCAAAACACGGCACTGTAAGTGCCAAACCAATATTGATTATTGTTACCTTTCACAAATGGAGTAGATACTGAATACTGATTGGACTGATCAGGCGTAGGCTTCAATGGAAAGGCGTGATAAGTCATGTTTTTTCCATCCCAGCGATACACGCCTGGAACCGATTCAGTTTTGTTATAACCCACTCCTTCATTTCCTTTAAACCAGATATCATTTTCGGCTGATGCCCATGGAGTATAGAAATTAAAATTCATTTGCGGGTAGGTAATAATTTTACCATCGGCATATTTACTGATGCCAAATCCACATTCAAACCAAATCGCCCCATTGGCATCTTCAAAAATAGATCGTACCTGATTATTGCTCAGGCCATCTGCATCTGTGTAGTAAACAAACTCATTGCCATCGTACTTACACACTCCTTCTTGGTGACCGCCAAACCATATATTACCTTCTGAATCCTCTAAAATGGCGCGAATTCCTTTCTTGAATTTTAATTTTTTGGTGTTGTTATTTTTTACATGAAATAAATTTTCCGCTTCAAGTTGATTCGTTTCCTTGGGCTGACTCTGTGAGATACAAGCAGAAAGTATGACAAGTGCGATAAGAAGTAAAAACGAATAAGCTAATCTCATGAAGTACATTTTAGCTTCCGGCAAAAGGTGTCCCGAAAATCCCCACTGCCAGCTGAGCCCAAATCAAAACAAAAAGCAAAATAATAACTCCTATAATTAGCCATTTATACTTCTTATTTTTTAAGCGCTGAAATGTGAAATATATAGCCCAGCCTAAACCGCTAAGTAAAAGCCCAGCAACAATAAAATCCATAATTGACCAATTCACTTCATCTGTAAATTGCATTGCGATAAGCGGAACGAGCAAGATCAAAAACACAATAGCGAATATAATTGTCCATCCTTTACTTTTCATACTATATTTATTACCCTACCATTAATAAAGATACTTATCTTTAGCAATGAAGCGATGTGCACAATTCCAATGCTAAACAATTTATAAAACACATTAACAAATTCAAATCATCTTTATGGCTTGGTTAGAAATACCAAATATAGATATCTATTTTGTAGTAGCTGTTCTTTTCTTTTTTGGTTTTGTAGAATTTCTATTGGGTCACTACAGCCACTCCAAAAGAAGTAAGGATGACTACATCCTTGAGCTTGGCGGATTTTTTGTGGTTGGTTTAACTAAATCTATAGTAGTTTTTGTAGCACATTATATCGCTACACTTATTGCCGCTCCTTGGTTTGGCGTCTTTGCTAATTGGTCACTCTGGCTAAGTCTCCCTTTTTATTTATTGATTGATGATTTTCTTCAATACTGGTATCATCGCAGTGCACATGAATACAAGTGGCTGTGGAAGCATCACTACAATCATCATGCAGCAGAAGATATGGGTGTTTTTGTTTCCTATCGCAACAGTTGGGTCTACTACCTGATCATGCCTAATATCTGGTGGACGGCTATTGCAACATTTCTTGGACTGGGTGCCGCTGCTGCATTAGGGATTATGATAAAGCTAGTCATCATTTCCTCTTCTCATAGTACTTGGGTCTGGGACAAATGGTTTTACAAAACAAAAGCGCTATCTCCTCTAATGAGTGTGATCGAGCGAATTGTTATCACGCCTGCTTTTCATCATGGGCATCATGCAAAATCAAAACTAGATGGTATCGGCGATCCTAATGGCAATTTTGGAAATGCATTTTCTATTTGGGATCAGCTGTTTGGGACAGCTCATTTTAGTAGACAATTTCCTAAGGAGTATGGTCTGATGGAGACGCCGAAAGATCCGTGGTATAGTCAGCTACTTTTTCCTTTTGTGAAATCAAATAAAGTTGATAGTGAAATACATGCTAATTTTGAATTTAAAAAGTATACTCAGAATGAGCCGCTCCAGACTAAACTTGCAGCAGGAAAATATTTGTATTGCCAATGCGGGTATAGCAAGGATCAGCCTTTTTGTAATGGATCGCATCATGGAACAAAGCAAACTCCTCTGGTATTTGAAATGAAAAAGGAAAGGACCGTTTCTCTTTGTAGATGTAAGAAAACAAAGACGCCTCCGTATTGCGACAATTCGCACTTAGCTTAAATAACTAATCATGGATCAAGATAAAATAAGTATGCGACCCACATTACCCAATGTAGTCGTCGATGATTCGATGACCCTGGATGAGCAATTCCAAAATAAAACGCTTAGGCCTATTATGAAGATGCAACATGACTTGATACTTGCCATGACTGGGATGTACATCAAAAAGAAAAAAAATGTTTTTCACAATTTAACCGCTGAGAAAAAATCTGATTATATCAAAAATAATCTCCTAGCTGATAGGATGATCATTCATGAGCTTCGTGGCTTAGTTATCGGGATGTTTACTATAGAGGAAATGGAATATTATCTCGACAACAGATCTGCCTTGAATAAAAGGATTCAGAATTTGTTTTTTGAACGGATAAAGAGTGGGGTGTGAGAGCAAGGTCTAAGGTCTAAGGTCTAAGGTCTAAGGTCTAAGGTCTAAGGTCTAAGGTCTAAGGTCTAAGGTCTAAGGTCTAAGGTCTAAAATTTAAAAGAAATCTTAAACCCTACAACTCCCACCTTTTTTTCCTCGCCTCGTTCAATATCAAAAAGAATGGCACCCACCAGATCAAATCATTGGTAAGTAAGGTATAACCAAAACTTGCAGGAACAGCCCCTGTGATATAATTCATCACAAACCCTATCGGGCCAAATATTTTGCCTAAAAATCCAACTGCAATAATAGGCCAATGTTTTACTGGATTGTATGATGACCACCAATACCCTAGACCGTACACGCCTATCACCATACCCATGCCCTGCCAGATCATAGGATGTATCGGCTCCTCCATTCCAGTGAGATGAAAAAAAGAGAGTGGAAATAAAACCACCCAGGCACCCCAAAGTAAATTATATACCGCGGCTACCTTCATAACTGTTTTCATCCAAGGTTTACTTTGCATAAAATATTAGACTTATGATTAAAATAATAGACCAGAGTACAGTTCTGATCCAATTGGTTTTTGTGAGTCGCTCCCTAGAAAAAACAGTATCATGTAGCGTTTCTATGTTACTATGCAGCGGAACAAAAATTAGAAAAGTTGTCAACCAAGAAAGAACCACTAAGCACAACGATATATAGTCTATTATATCAGACTGAGTAATCGAAGTATAAATATAAAGGAGCAACTGGCCAAGCATCAAGGGCAATACAACTATGGTAATCCTTGAGGTATATAGCCGATGCCACTTTTTAATATTTGCTTCAGAATAAAAACTAAAACTAGGATATATAACCAGCTGCACTATCCAGATAAGGATAAATAATCCAGTATTAAATAAAATTTTTAGGAGATCAATATCCATAGTGCACGATTCGCACTCATAAGACAAAGAAACGTAACTTTTGTTGAGTCCATATTTAGACTATTCGTCAATAGTGATGATAAAAAAAACTAATCTACTTTTTCTAAGCCCTTAGCTTCTTTCTCAACATTATACGTATATATCGAAGAAATAATCAGGGAAATCCAGGGACAAAGACTTAAGAAGACATTGTCTTTGCTTGACCAATCGAAAATCATATAACTCAAAAGTAAAACTATAGATAGAACACTAAGTCCTTTGCTTATCTTCTTTTTAGTTTCTATATTCATACATCCCGCATTTGATATACCAAGATAATGACTATGCTCCAAAAAAGAAAAAGGTCGTCTAAAAAGACAACCTCGTTCGTTAAATAAATTATGTGGAAATTAATTTATTTTATTCCTAATTCTTTTTTGCGGATAGAAAGCAAGCTCGCTACATCGATAACGTCATCTTCTTGAATAGTATCATCTACTATCAATAAAACTTGCTTTTTCCCTTTTGCCTTAAAGAATATCTCTTGTCCCATCTTAAGTGTAACGCCACTATTTGACTGTGGGGATAGATTGGGATTCATGACCGTAGGTATAATAAGTGGAATAGACTTTTGACTATTATTTCTAAGTGTGAAATTTACTGCATTTTTTGGCTTTTTGAAAACATCCATACTCACTGGAACATCTGCGACATTCACTACCACATCTTTATTACTCTTGTTTTCTAGCACTAAGTCACTGGTGCCTTCGACCATTACTTTTGCTTTGCCGAACTTATCCAAACCAAATCCTCGTAGCTGCTTTTTGGTATCTTGAGATACTACAGCTACATGGACAGATTTGAATCCTTTGTTTTTCAAGGTGGCCTCAAAAGCATCATGGTCTGAAAAACGGAGTACTACGCTTTCTCCTGCCGGAACATTTACATTAGATTGGGCAACTAAAAAGCTTGTACAAAAAAGTGAAAAAATCAGGGTTATACAGGTTTTCATATTGGTTGATGATTTGAAGTTTAATATTTAAGTCCGCTCCGAAAACTCACGAAATGACAAAATGACTTTTTTTGCAATCCGCTAGTCTCCGTAAAAAACTAATATTTGTGAAATAAATGTTTTCAATAAATGTTTATTTATTTTTAAATTTTAACATAACTATTCTGCTCGCCGAAGGCGAAAGCACATAGAGCACGGAGCGCGTCAGGACAAACGGTGGTAGCGGCATCCCTGTAGACGCAATGATATGCGGCTAGCATAACAATGCGTATACAGGGATATTAGCGGACGACGTGGTCACGAGGCCGCCCGATTTTTTATCGGGAAGGCACGTGATGGCCCCAAAAATCAAGAACTTAGAAATATAAAAATCAACCTTCGCTCAAGGTCTCCGAAATTGGCGTACGAGATGCTTTGATCGCTGGAATAAGGGAAGCTATAAAACTCAATATTAAAAGAACCAATAATATCAGGTACTCTTCTTTGAGCCACAGCCATGGCGTGAATCTGTACTTGTAAGAAGCCTCCAACTCGCCACCTAGAATACCAACACCCAAGTGACCTAAGAGAATCCCTAACAAGTAACCCAATACGGCAAGGATCAAGCCTTCGATAATAATCAATGCAAAGAGCGTCTTGCGAGACCCCCCCATGACTCTTAAGATAGCCAGCTCATATTTGCGACCACGCAGGGATGAAAACAAAGAAATAAATAGACTGATCGCACTCACAAAAATAATTGCCGCCGCGAGCAAACGTAGCATATCGGTTCCCGAGCCCATCATGTCTCTTACCCTATTGATCTGCCATGAAGGCTGCGCCGCCATGAGATCGGTCTGTTCATTTATCGCTCGCGGAAAATTGAGCGCCTGCACACCCCTGTTACGAAACTTGACCAGAATAGAAGTAATCGCCTCCTCTGGGTGATCCAGCAAATTGAATGGCTTTGCTGCTGCATCTTCTATCACTGCATCGGCGTGATCATGATCGTGATCATGGCCCGCATGGTCATGATCGTCATGCTCTGCATCATGCCCTTCTCCATGCTCACCTTCCTCATGATCGTGCTCTTCATGATCGTGTACTGCCCAAATGGTTGGCGTATTGCATAGGATAAGTTGATCAGTGACAGTCTGATTGGGTTCTAAAATTCCAACTACCCTAAACTTCTGACCATGATCATGAATATTGATCCCATCATCCACCAATCCATGCGAACTATAAAACTGATCTCCCAAATGTAAATGTGCACGATCGGCTACTAATGAACCAATGACCACCTCATAGTCTTGTCTCCATATTCTACCTTTAGCGACTTTAGCATCATACAGATCAAGGAAGGTCGTATCTGTCCCTACGATCCTATACGCCTTATAGCTATCTCCCAAAGACAATGGTATAGCCTCCTTCACTACAGGATGCTTGGGATTGAAAAACGCACGGGTATCTTTGACAGGGATATTGCCGGTAGGTGCATCTATGTGATACATATTGCACAGTATCATTTGCATCGGTGAGCCCTTTGCGCCTACTACCAAATCTATTCCCGCTAGATTTTTTTCAAAGTTTTGACTGACCTGAAAATTGATCAATAATAAAAAAACGACCAAGCCTACCCCTAAGCCAAACAGCAACAGATTGAGCAGCATACTCAGCGGTTTGCTTCTCAAATTTTTCCATGCTAGTTTTATTAGATTCATGCTTCTTCTAAAATAATTTTTTTATCAAATTCTTCTTTCAGTCTATTATCGTGTGTCACGATGACAAGTGTTGCATTATTTTCGCTTGCGGTTTGCTTGAGCAACTTGGTTACTTCAAAACAGTTTTTATCATCTAAGGCAGAAGTCGGCTCATCAGCAAAAATGACCGCTGGCTTGTTTATGATAGCGCGAGCGATAGACACTCTTTGTTTTTCTCCTTGACTTAATTGATGTGGATAAGCATTCAGCTTTGATCCTAAATTCAGCTTTGTAAGCACCTCTTCTATTCTTTGTATATTGATGGGGTGCTTTGATAATTTTTGAGCGATCTCCAGATTTTCCGCAACAGTTAGTGCCGAAAGAAAATGAGGCACTTGAAAAACGATGCCAATATTTTTTCCTCTAAATGCATCAAGACTCGCCTCACTCAGTTTACTTATATCTTGATCTTGGATTTCTATACTTCCTGCTTGTGGAGAAAGCATTCCACTAAGCAGATGCAGCAAGGTTGTTTTACCTGTACCAGATGTGCCCAAGATAAGAGAATGCGCCCCTTGAGCAATCTCAATATTTGGAAAGCGCATCACTGCACCTCCTTTATATTGATATGTAAGATTGTTAGTAGTTATCATAAATACGCCTTAGAGTATTGCTGCTCCAAATACACCAGCACTATCTCCAAGCTTGGGTTTTAAAAATTTTGTTCTTAGTACTGGATTGAACAAATGCTTTTGCACTTCTACTACACCTTGTGTATATAACAAGTCTATATTACCTAGCCCTCCTCCCAATACTATAGCATCAGGATCCAAAATGTTGATTATTGCAGCAATTCCTTTCCCGAATTGGCTCACTAGCCGTTGCATCGTTTTTACCGCTGCATCGTCTCCTTCTTTAGCTAAGGCTACTATTTTTTGCATCCGCTCTTGCTTACCTGTGAGCGACTTGTAATACCGCTGCGAGCCTGGCCCGCTGATCACTGTCTCTACACAACCCAGCCTTCCACAGTAACACTCCCCTCCTGAAGCATCTAAGAAATTGTGCCCCCACTCACCGGCGATTCCATGTCTACCATACAAGGCCTTTCCATCTACTACTACTCCGCCACCGACTCCGGTGCCCATGATCACACCAAATACGACTTTAGCATCTGGCACTTCATCTTTCACTATACCGAATCTAGTCTCTGCTACAGCAAAACAATTGGCATCATTAGCCATTCGCATTTCTAAACCTAGCATCGATTCTAAATCTTTTTTTAGATATTTTCCATTGAGCGATGTAGAATTACAATTTTTCATAGTTTGAGTCTCAGGGTCTAATACCCCTGGCGTACCCATCCCAATAAAGGCTGGCTTTAGTCCCGTTTTGCTACTCATTTGATCAATCAAAGATTTGATCTGACCAAGTACATGCTCATATCCCCTATCCCCTTCTGTAGGAACTCGCATACGCTCAATGACGTCCAAATCATTGGCACCTTCCAAGATGACACCTTCGATCTTTGTTCCTCCTAAGTCTATTCCCCATATGGGATTATTCTTTTCCATCTTTATTGTTGAGAAAATCTTTTAAATTGGTGTGCAAAATACACAAATAGCCCTATTGATTTAAAAAATAGGCTTTAAAATACAGATATGGAAAGCATTAGAGACCTGATGGATCAACAAAAGTCCAACGAATTGGCCGAAAAACGACTGGAATTCATATTGGACGAATTGGCAAAGAAGCAAAGAGAATTGGCTATGCTAGAATCCAAGATGTATAAAGAGCATGAGGATGTAGAAGCCTTAGAAAAGATGAGCGTCAAGAGTGTGTTCCGCAAAATCTTGGGAGACAAGGAAGCCCAACTTGAAAAAGAGCGACAAGAATACCTCCATGCTTTTATGAAGTTTGAGGAATACAAAAAGACGCTCGACATCCTTGAGTATGAGAAAGGAGTACTACAAGAGAAGGTCGCAAATGCTGTTAATATAAGTGAGCAAATCAAAAAAAAATTAGCCATTAGAAAAAAAGAAGTCATGCTCAATGGCAGCGCCTTGGGTAAAAAAATAACGGCTTTAGAGTCCGAAATAAATCGATTCTATTATGTACGCAAGGAGTGTTTAGAGGCCGTTGAAGTCGGTAAGAGCGCCATAGCAATCATGAATGAAATGATTAGGTCCCTAAATAATGCTCGAGGTTGGGGGAGCTTTGGTCGGGGTAGTCGAGGTAGCATGAGTCAAATGATAAGGATGACATCAGTAGACAAAGCCAAGAAACTATCGCATCAAGCCCAGCAACTCTTACGCGTATTCAGTAAGGAGCTTGCTGACATCAATGGGCAGCAAAATTTCAATTTTAGATTTGACTTTGGTGGCTTCGATTCATTTCTAAACATATTTTTTGACAACTTGATTTCCGATTGGGTTATCAATCAGAAGATCGTCACTGCGCAGAACAGCGTAGCCTCCACTCAAGCCAAGGTCAAGCGCATCGTCTCTTCACTTGAAGTGGATATAAAAAATGCGGAGGCCGAGGTCGTTCTTCGCGAGGAAAAAGTGAAGGAGCTCATCAAGGATTCTGTCTAGATATTTTTTTGGGAGTGCCTCCATTTTTGCCAGCACTACCTGCTCTGCTAAAAAAATGGAGTCGTGCTATTCGTCACTTCGCATTCGCTGCGGACTCCCGGCTCTCCCACCAGGCTATAATACGGGAGTCTGCTGCACCCAAGAAAAATTGGGTTTGCATGACTACTATCACTCACTCGGCAGCGCGCCCAGCCAGTTTAAACCTAGCCTTAACAATTCGCCTCTGTTTAGAGACATACAAATATGAAAAAATGTTATATATTTGTGAATTACAAGTTGAGTTAGCAATATTTCCCTCCTCCTACAGTTGATGAATGCAACAGGCATAGACTATAGACTGTCTTTTGCATACAATTTTTAACATAAGAAATTTAATCATGAAAATTTTCAAATTCACCATTTGGACTGTATTGGCTCTCACCTTCGTATGCTTCAGTTCTTGCAAATCGAAGAAGGGCACTACCGTAACAGCGCAAAAATCGGGAGTACAATTCACCAAAAGTGATAGCCTCACAGATGTATTGGAGAAAGCTGCTGCTGAAGACAAGTTAGTTTTTGTAGACTTCTACACTACTTGGTGCTTACCATGCCGCCTTATGGATGAGGATGTGTTTCCAGATCGCCGCCTTGGAGACTTCATGAATGAGAATTTTATCAACTATAAAGTAAACGCTGAAAAAGGAAACGGAGTCAATTTATCTACTCTATATAATATAAGCGCCTTCCCTACTTTATTATTTCTAGATCAAAACGGTAAAGTCTTAGAACGAAAACTAGGTGCGACTTACCAAAGAGAAATGTTTGCACTTGGAGAAGCAGCATTGGCAGGAGTACAGTAGAATTGCTTGTAAAAAAATCAGCTATCTGATTAATATCTAAATTCGCCATTTTGAACGCTTACGAAAAGCACATCGATGTACGTTGGGCCGACTGCGACGCTAATCGGCATGTGCGCCATTCAGCATATTACGACTATGGAGCACATAGTAGAATTAGGTTTTTCTCCGATCTAGGTTTTGATTCTAATGCCTTGTCAGTATTAAATCTGGGCCCAATACTTTTTAAAGAAGAGTGTTCCTTTATCAAAGAGCTTCGAGCAGAAGACAGCATCACAATTAACTTACTTAAAGGGGAGATCAACAATGACGCTTCTAGATGGGTCCTCCACCATGAGATATACAATCAAGACAATTTAAAATGTGCACATATCAGTATCAAAGGCGCATGGATAGACACCAGCAAAAGACGATTGGCTATACCACCTAGCGAACTGGCATTAGCATTGCATGATTTACCTAAAGGGAATTATTTTGTGTATGGGGAGTGAATCTAACATTTAACTCTGTATAGGATTTAATTTATTTATCTGCGCAAAAACAGTCAAGCATTTCGTTGATTTGAACTACCTTGCATTATGCAGGAATTAGCAAACCTTATTGGATACTATCGTGATTGCTATGCTAGTGATCTTAAGTCTGTCAACCTCATAAATTTCTTTAACAAAGACGTTAATCATCAATTCACTTTCGATTCTTTTGATCACTTAACTGGCAGTATAATTAATCACCCAATTAACTCTGAATGGGGTAAAACCGTAGATGAGGAACTCGCTATACACTCTAAAGAAAAAGAACTATTTACAGGTTCATTTTTCATTAAGGGGAAATTAAAACAGATTGGAAAAACGATTACTGCTTTTGCTCCATTATATTTACATGAAACGATTTTAATTTTTGAAAATGGAGTCTACTATGTTTCTATTGATAAAGAAAGTCCAATTTTCAACCCTGCATTCATTGAACTTATAAAAACAGAGATTGAATTAGATTCTGAAACTGAAAAAAAACTGATCGATGCTCTCCCCATCGGAAAATTTGATTTTGAAGCCTTAATTAAAATAAAAGAATCCCTAAACACATTTATTCCTTCACTTGACACTTCTTCAATTGATGCATTAATTAGTAATGAGCATGTAGAGAAAAATTTACAAAAATTAGCTGGAAGTAGATCAAGTGAACATCATTTTAAATTAATTACCGGATCTGCTATAGGGTTAACTAAAAAGTCCAAAGGTGCAAGAGGAATTATTCAAGAACTAGATATTATACATCAGGACCGCAAATTTCCAAAACTACTCAGACACGTATTTGGAACTGAGTCTAGTAGACAAGTAGATATAAAAGCAAATGAAATATACACTCCTACTTCCTTGAGTCAAAATCAAACAGCTGCGATACACTCTCTGCAATCAAACGATACAACGCTAATAGTAGGACCTCCAGGCACAGGAAAAACGTTCACAATTTCAAATATAGCCGCACACTTAATAGGAGAAGGAAAATCGGCACTAATTGCTTGTAAAACTGCACAGGCATCTAGGGTTATTATCAATAAAATACAACAAGATTTAGGCATCAAAGGAAAGGCAATTAATGCTACCTCATTACGATACAAACGCAGTTTAATCAGCAAACTGGATAATGCAATTTACGGACTAAACATTGACGGCAAATTAGCATATAAGAAATCTGTTGCCAGAAAAGAGCTTAATTCAATTAAAAACAAGATCGATAAGCTAGTGAGTCAAATGATGGATTCAGAAAAAGATGAAATCAAATGGGGTGAGCTTTATTTTTCAGATAAAAATAAATTCATCAAACTCTTTCAAAGTAAATGGATTGAATTTAAAAAAGGAAATAAACTAAATCTTAATAGCCTTGCAAAAGAAATACACAGACTAGAAAGGCTAAAAAGAAAGAAGTCAAAACAATTCATTCTAAACTCTTCAGACAGTTCTTTAAGCAACTCTCTCCTAAAGAGTAGAAAAGATTTTATAACGCTCATAGAGGCATTGAATGAAAAAATTGGAAATATAATTCATTACAAATTTGAAACAATCAACTTTCAACTTATTCTCGAAGCGCTACCCATATGGATTTGCACTACAGAAAACTTGCATAACATTTTACCCCTCAAAGCGGAACTCTTTGATGTCGCAATAATTGATGAAGCAACTCAGTGCGATATAGCCAGTGCCATACCACTACTATACAGAGCGAAAAAAACAATTGTCGTTGGAGACCCCAAACAACTTAGACACGTCTCTTTTTTGTCTAAGGCACAAGAATCTACACTCCAAAAAAAGAATAACTTAATTCAAAATCCACCACTATACAGAACCAATAGTATACTTGATGTAGTAAACCAAAATATAGCAAGTCAAAATCAAGTAGTCTTTTTGAATGAACACTTTCGAAGTGCCCCTTCCATTATTGATTTTTCTAACCAATATTTTTATGCCCAGTCATTAACCATCATGACTGACCTACCCTCTAGTAATGAACCAACAAATCATATATCAATAACACAAACAGAAGGTGAGAGAAACTCGAAGGGGATAAATGAAAAAGAAGCAGAATTCTTGTTCACATATATTTCTAAAATCATTACGTCCGAAAATAAATTAAATAAAAATTTCAAAAGTAGTTTCGGTATTCTTTCCCCTTTTAGAGCTCAAGTAGATCATATTAAAAAAACTATCCGCAATCAATTTAGCTCAGCACAAATAAAAGATCATCGAATTCTTATTGGCACACCATTTCATTTCCAAGGAGAAGAAAGAGACATTATGTGCATTTCATTTGCATTGGATGACAAAGCTCACCATTCTAGTTTCCAATACCTAAACAAGGAAGATGTATTTAATGTAAGTATTACAAGAGCAAGAAAATCTCAAGTGGTTTTCACTTCTTTAAACTTTGAACAACTCGATCAAAAGTATTTGATCAGTAAGTATTTAAATAGCATTTCGAATCAATTACAAATAAATAAACCAGAATTCACTCAGGATGACAACTTTATAAAAGAAGTGTCATTTTGGGTAAATGAAATATATCCTGAGGCAAAAGCAATGTCAAACTTCATGTTGGGTGGAATCGAAATAGATCTTGTAATCAGTATAGAAAGTAAAACATATTGCATCGATCTTATTGGCTACCCAGGCGATTTTGCGCCTATGTTTTCTCCTGAAAAAATAAAAATGCTACGCAGAATGAACTTAGACATTTTCTTTATCGCCTATAGCGATTGGAATTTAGATAAGAGTAAATGCGTTAGCGAACTGCGAAAATTTCTAGAACAATAACTCCATTTTAAGTGCTTACAAACATTTACTTCCACCAGTCATAAAACTCAACAAAAGATTTGCGCCAAGTCAAATGCCAATGGCCTTCACCTTTAATCATAGTATAATCTAGATGTCGAGCATCTAGACCGAGTGCCTTGAATTTGTCATATATATTCTGAGCATGTTCAATCATAAAGTCTGTTTCTTTTTCTCCAACAGAAACAAAAATTCGTTTATTGTTGAGTTGGGCTTCATTTAGCTCCATAGCCATTAATCGATCATAGTCGACCCACATAGCGGGAGACTGAATACAGGCTACGCCAAAAATATCAGGGTAGGCCATCATCATATAATAAGCCATCATACCAGATCGGGAAATACCTCCAATAGTCGTCGCAGCAGCAGATGGGTCAGTCCGATAGTTTGCATCTATCCATGGTTTGAGTTCTGTTGCTACCCAAGTGGTGTATTTGTCACCATGTGCATCAGGATTATCTTCATTTATCCATGGTGTATATTCAGCATCACGATTATCTGACTGCACAATTCCAACGACTATTGCTGAAGGGCCTCCATCTTTTGCTGCTTGATTAAACACTTCATCGATCTCCCACTCTGGTCCCATGTTCTCAAGATCATTAAAGGACGATTCTCCATCCATCATATAGATGACAGGATAACGAGTCAAAGTATCTTGATCATAGCCCGGAGGTACATAAATATGAATGTCTCTTTTTTCTTCTTGGTACGTGATCAATATGGAATCTCGAAGAGAGGTAACCGTTGGTGATGAAGTGTCTTTGAGATTTTGATAGTATGCGTCTCGGCGTTTTTGTTCTTTCTTAAAATTATAGTACCGGATTCCCCAATAGATGCCTACGCAACTAGAGATAATCCAGATGGCAAGAAGAATTTTCTTTAACATAGCTTTGGTTTTTAGCGGCAAAAATGAAACTCATGTAAAATAGAAAATAAATTCCTCTTTTAAGTTAAAAAAAGAACATAGAAACTATAGCTTATCCACTTTTCTTCAAAGTGAATTTTGCTTTTAAATTCTGATCTCCTTATATTTATTTATCATGAAAGACCACAAAGACCTACACAAGCCAATCGAAAAAGTAAAACTAAAAGATCTGTCTCTAGATGACTCTAAGGCATATCATAAAGTTATTTGCCCTTCTTGCAAAGACTCAATAAACGTAGCCAATATAGAACTCAAAACAGAGATGGGAAAATGCAATTCTTGTAATGTGATTTTTTCTATCAGCGATGAGATAAAAAATGTAAAACAAGAGAAGGAAAAGCGACAAGAATTTTTGCGGCCTGACGGTATAGATTTATTCTTTTTTAAAGACGAGATGGACATCACCATTAGAGATCATATGGGCGGAGAAGAATGGGGTATTCATCTTTTAGTACATGCTATCACAGGAGGATTGGCGCTTAATTATTTTGCAGCTGACAATCCACTATCTCCATACTTTGTCATTATTGCTGCTTTACTCAGCATTTATTTTATGTACAAAGCCGCTGTTTTCACCAAGAATAACAAAACCTTTATTGACATAAACAGCGAAACCTTAAATATAAAATCTAGACCTAAAAGAATCTTACGTCAGGACAAAACTTACTCTTCTAGTGATATTGATCAAGTGTACCTAAAGCATGACCCAAATGGAGGAGCTCATATACAAGTGGTGCTCATCGTCAATCATATAGATGGTATAAAACATGAAAACTTATGTATAGTCAGCAATCTTGCGAAGGCAAAGTATCTAGAACAAGAAATTGAAAACTATCTAAAAATTAAAGATCGCAAAGTTCCTGAAGCTACTCGATGATTGAATGCTGCTTGCGAAAAAGATAAGCAGAAGTAAAAAACTCACTCTACCAAATGCTCGATCATCTCATCTGGATCTGTATCCAGCATGAGTTGTCTACACTTTGCACAATAGCTGATATGTCTGGTGATTTGCCTACGGTCATCTTGAGAAATTTCACTGCGTTTGTATGCCTTTATTTCACTGACAGTGATGTGCCGCAATATTGAAGAGGCATTCTTTATTTTTAGATAAACAACAACTGCAGTAGAAATAGTTAATAAAGCAAAAACGGTTAGCATAGGTTAAAGCTTTACAAATTTCTGATGCATCAGTTTATCCTTCTGATGCGCTACAACATAATACATTCCAGCTACTAAATTACTTATATCAATATCCTTGAATGAACCAAGAATCGATTTTACAAGAAGTCCATTTTGATTGAAGACTTCTATTTTTTGAATGCTTTTAGAATCTCCTGAACTAATATTTACTATATCATTTGCTGGATTTGGGTAGACCAATAATTTATTTAATGTGGCGGCTTCATTTGTAGAAACACTTTGGCAAAAATTCATTTCCCAATCTACATCTTTCCATCTATCCCAAATCTGCTGAGACACACCGCCACCTGGTACTCTCCAAAGTGAAGCTTCTCTTCCAGACAATTCAAAGAAGTGCGATATTTCTTCTGCATTTAATATTTGCTGTGCCGTGCTCAAGATATTGTGCAAAGGTTTTGTTGCACCGAGACTTTCATATTCAAGCCTGCTCTCTTTGATACAGTTTTCTATCAATGTCAGATGATCTCCTGCCCATTCTTCGATATAGGTCTGCGGCATATAGCCATCTACATAAGGATCTATGATATCAATACGATAGTTATGCAACATTGGATTGCCCCAAGTAGTGACATACAGTTTAAAATCACTGTCTGCGAATCCATCTGCGATAGCTCTTTGTTTTTCTGCCCAAAAGGCCTTCATTAAATCGTCTAGAGTATTACTTGCGCCATTAAATTCTATTTCTATATCTACTACAAAACCTTTATATCCGGACTTAGCTGCTATGTACAGTGCTTCCGCTTGATCTACCACATTGCCTGGATAATTGTATGACCAAGCCCAAGGCGAGACCCCCTCTGCAATATAATCTTGAACAAGTTCTTCATCAACTAAAGTGGGCCAGCTTTCTGGATTGTATCCTCCATCTGCCACTTTGATATAGATACGCTTACCCCCTATCGAAGCAATAGTCCTTGCCAAATTCGTATGAGAAGGTTGTCCCGTATTTTCAAATCGCCACAACCATACGCCTAGTGCGCTGCAACTATCGTCATCCTGAGCGATACTATGCAATACAAAGCATGATAATAATAAGCAGATTAGAAAGTGCCTTTTCATATTTTTTGAATCGTAGTTGGTGATTTTTTGACAAGATTGAAATCAACCAATTACAAGATACTAAAATACATGTGAAATGTAAATGGCTTTGCTTATGTGTTCTTTAACCATATAAGGCTTTACTAATGATAAATGGTAAATTATAAACGCTTTGCTTAAGTGTTCTTTAACCACATAAGACACAATAAGGAACTTAAGGAACATAAGGCTAAGCTCACGTGTTCTTTTACCATATAAGATATATAAGACTTTTCTTTCGTGTTCATTAATCATATAAGAGCATATAAGGCTAATCTCACGTGTTCTTTTAATAATTATAAATGGTAAATTATAAATTATAAACGCTTTGTTAACGCGTTCTTTTGCCACCTCAGAAAAAAGTTGAAAATTGAAAGTGTAAAGTACTATAACCTAGACACCTAGACACCTAAACTAATTGATCAATATGCGCCATGGTTTCATCCAAAGAACGAAGCACCGTAATGCTTTCTGTATTCAATACATTTTGCGCTACTACTTGATATCCGGAAAGAAGTAAATGCACCTCTGGGAAAAGTTTTCGCATTTGTAGTACATAGCTATTCACAGAATCGCCAACGTAGGTCTCCGTGATCATTGTGAATATATAATCAGGATGAAGAATACTTACCGCATCGCTAATATCTGCAAGCGTAGCATCACCACCCAAGTAGATCACTTTAAAATTTCTCTTCTTAAGTAAATAGTGCAAAAGCTGTAGACTCAATTCTTGTCTTTCACCTTCCGGCAAATACAATATGATCTTTTTTGCATCCTTACTATTAGCTACTTTCACCTTATCTGTCGCCGAAATCAATTTTTGGCGAATAAGATTACTGATAAAACTCTCTTGGACGTGGGCAACTGAACCAGTCAACCAAAGCATGGAAAGTTTTTCCAAAAATGGATATATGACACCAAGCATCGTTTTTTCAAAGCCTACTTGTTTGATATTGGCATCAAGGATACTGTTGAATTTGTATTCATCCATTTCCATCATGGAAAGCGTCAAAGCATCCAATTGAATATTTTGCGAAATATTTTGACTTGGAATCTGAGCTAAAGCTTGGGCGAAATCCTCATCGCTCATTTTTGCGATTTTGGAAATTTTGTAGCCGTTTTTACGGAGGAAAGCGATATTCAATAGAATCTTTAAATCATTATCCTCATAGTAGCGAATATTGGTGGGAGTACGCTTTGGTTTCAATATCTCATAGCGCTGCTCCCAAATACGAATCGTATGAGCTTTGATGCCTGAGAGTTTTTCTAAATCGCTAATTGAATAAAGTGTCACCTTTTTGAATTGTACCCCTTTAACATGACCGTTCCGTAAATGTTCAAATTATGAAGAAAGTGGCTTGAATTGAAGGGTTTTTGTTGAAAAACTGCGAAAAACAGGCCAAAAAGTCGCGAAAAACAGATAATATATAATTTCTTGACAAACTCATGTTTAACTAATACACGCTAATTAATTTGGTATATTTAGGCTATTTTTGGAAGTAAAAAATATTATACCAGTCTATGTACCGATCTCTATCTATTTTATTCAGCTTTTTATTATTTGCAATAAGTGTCAATGCCCAAAATACTTGTGAATATCAATTGATTTTAAATGATTCTGGTGGAGATGGATGGCAAGGATCTGGAGTGAATTTTTTCATAGAAACTATGTCAACATCTGCAACTATCAATGGTGCAACAGATACTATTAATATTTCAGTTACAGATGGGGATAGCATCAGCATAGAATATATTTCAGCCGGAGTAGATGATGGTCAAAATAATGTACAGCTTCTTGACTCTGATGGGCAAGTTTTGCTGGATAACTCAAACTTGAGTTCCGGAGTAATATTTGAAGGATTTGTTATTTGTCCTAGTTGCCCCGCAATAGTTCTGAACTCCGTAGTAAATGTAGACTCTTTTGACAATCGAATATTGATTGATTGGGAGCCATCAGATTCTCTAGGAATATACCAAATAGAATATGCGCGATGTGGATTTTTGAATAACCCGGATTCAGTTGGTGTAGTAATGTCTTCCATTTCTGAAGCAACCATTCCTGATTTAATGGAAAACACTTGTTATGAATATCAGATATCGCTGGTATGCTTAAGTGGTTCTCAAAGTATTGCATCTGGACCTCATAGAGGGAATACAATTTTTTCAGTCGACGTAGGGATATCTGGCGCTTTCGCTCCCCAATTTGGAGACAAATGTACTTTTAGTTCTGAGGACACTCTTTTTGTCTTTTTGAAAAATTTTGGAGCAGTGCCACAAACTTTCGTGCCCTTTGACTTTACGATATCCAGTTCCTTAACTAACAGTGGCGGAATGGTATCCATGCCTGAAGATGGCCTCTTTACGGGTATATTAGTAAAAGATTCGTGCGTAGCTTTCCCATTTGAAGAAACTATCGATATATCGGAACCTGGAGAATATACCATCACAGCCTTTACTTCATTAGAAGGAGATGGTGATATTTCTAACGATACATTTACTTACGTTTTTTCTCATTCGAGATTGCTTCCATTTTTTGAGCGATTCGATGACAATCAGCTACCAGATCGTTGGAATTCAGATGAAGATATACCTGTTATAGCTGGTACTATAACTAGTGAATTAGACCCTCTAAATAGTAGATTCACTTTGACCACTGATAACTATGGTCGCATCAGCGCAACAGATTCTTTAGAATTTGATTACAGCTTCACTGACCTTATGGACTCTTCTATGCCTGCAAGCCTTACTCTTGGAGATCAGTTGATCGTAGAAGCTACCCGAGATTGTGGTGAAAACTACGAAACGCTTACAGTCATTGACATGAATAATTTTGATGCAAGTTTCCCCAGCTTAAGACAGGTCAACTTGTCTCTTGAGGCATATGTAGACGAGATCATTAGCTTTAGATTTACGGCGCTTAGAGGCGGAAGTAGCTTTAGGACTTTACTCGATGACATCAACGTTTATGAGTGCAACAATACTACAAATCCAATTATTATTGACAGCTTGGTCATCAATACATCGGAAGAATCTGAGGAAAATGGATCTATCACCGTTAGCCCCAATGGAGGTGTTGGTCCTTATACTTTCGACTGGTCCACTGGCTTTACGGAGATCGGCGACGTCAGTACTTTGGAAAATATTGGCCGAGGCATGTTTAGCGTGACGATCACTGACAATATAGATGCTTCTTGTTTCATATCTGAAACATTCAATATTGGTGTAGTTAGCACCAACTATCTTGCAGATATCGCTGATCTAAAGGTGTATCCAAATCCAGTAAGTGAAACCTTAAATGTGGATATCAGCCTTGAAGAGTCACAAGCTCTTGATATCAAGATTTTTAATGTAATGGGACAGCAAATGTGGTCAAATTCACTAGATGCTAGTCAGGAACACTTTATTCCGATTTCCGTAAACAACTTTAATCAAGGAATCTACTTTATACAGTTGTCATCAGAACTGGGGCAGATCACTGAAAAGTTTGTAGTAGAGCAGTATTGAAAAAATTAAAGAAATCTTAAACCTTGCCTAGCAGCAGGTGTTTTAGCGAAAATAAGAGGTAATGAATATAGGTATTGTGTGCTATCCGACATACGGAGGTAGCGGAGTTGTAGCAACTGAACTTGGAAAAGGGCTGGCCAGTCGAGGTCACAAAATTCACTTTATTACCTATCGTCAACCTACTAGGCTTAATAGTTTTCAGCAAAATGTATTCTATCATGAAGTAGGTGTCAAGGACTATCCTTTATTTGAATTTACCCCTTACGATACCGCTCTCGCAAGTAAACTTGTAGATGTAGTTAAGCACGAGAAGCTTGACCTTCTACATGTACACTATGCCATTCCTCATGCGGCAGTAGCTTTCATGGCAAAGCAAATTTTAAATTCGCAGGGAATAAATATACCTGTAGTAACTACGCTGCACGGTACAGACATTACATTAGTTGGAAGCCATCCTGCTTTTGCTCCCGTGGTTGAATTTTCCATCAACAATTCGGACGGAGTAACAGCCGTGTCAGATTCACTAAAAAAAGATACGCTTGAGTTTTTTAATATTGAAAATGAGATCCAAGTAATTCATAATTTTATAGACTTATCTAGATTCAAAAAAACGGATAAGGATCACTTCAAAAAAGCAATTGCTCCAAATGGAGAAAAGATTTTGTCGCACGTTTCCAATTTCAGAAAAGTAAAACGGGTACAAGATGTACTCCAAATTTTCAACAAAGTGCAAAAGCAGATTCCTGCAAAGTTATTGATGATAGGCGATGGTCCGGAGCGTCAAGGTTTGGAGCAGTTATGCCGAGAACTTAACGTCTGCTCTGATGTCCGATTCTTAGGTAAACAAGATGCCATAGAGGAACTTTTAGCTATATCTGATTTGTTCATTATGCCATCTGAAAGTGAAAGCTTTGGTCTGGCGGCTCTAGAAGCTATGGCTTGCGAAGTGCCTGTTGTATCCTCCAATGCTGGCGGCATACCAGAGCTTAACTTACATAATGAAACGGGATTTCTTGCTGATGTTGGAGATGTAAACACTATGGCAAAGCATGCTCTCGAACTTTTGAAAAATGAGGACATGCATCAACGATTCAGAAAGCAAGCCTTTGCTCAAGCTGAAAAATTTGACATCCAAAACATTCTACCTAAGTACGAAGCGTACTATCAGTCCATATTGAAAACGATGTTGGTTTGACCACCTTAAACTGAAACATTAATCTACTAAGCAGACTTTTCATTCTCTCTTGTATTTGCTAGGAACAATACCAAATCTCTTTTTGAAGTGTATTGCGAAAGTCGACCGCTGATGAAATCCTACTTGATGGGCCACATCACTAATCAAAATATTCTGATCTTCTTCTAAAATCTTTCTAGCCTTTTGTAATTGGACTTCTTTTATCAGCCTGTTAGGAGTCAAACCCGTCATTGTTTTTAATTTTCTATGCAATGTTCGCTTACTAACAAAAAATGCTCTAGCTAAAGAATCTACACTTAAATCTTCTTTTATTAAATTCGCTTCTATATAATCTGTAATCTGTAGAACAAATTGTTCATCATAAGGAATTGCATCATTAATATCAGTCTCGCCTTCCTGTAACTCAACATCAATATTTTTTCTTAATTTTTCATTTTCATCTAACCATGACTCTTTACGCAATGCATAATTTACTAGCAAGTTATTTACTCTTGCTAACAATTCAGGAACCGAGAATGGCTTAGTTAGATAATCATCTACTCCAACTAAAAGTGATGCTAATTTATCCCTTTCACTGGCTAGAGCGGTTAACATAATAAATGGAATCGTTGAGCTAACTTTAGCACTCCTCACATGTTTAAATAATTCCAAGCCATTAACTTTTGGCATCATAACATCTGTAATTACCAAATCAATTTTAAATTCATTTTCTTTCAATATTTTAAGAGCCTCTTCTCCATTTGTAGCTATAAATATATTCTCATAAAGATTAGACAACAACTCTTTTATGAAAGCTCTCATGTCTTCATTATCTTCTACTATCAAAATGGCAAAGCTAGTTACATCTACATCTTCATTTTTTTCATCAATATACTCCAATACTGGCGGTAAAAGTACCGGTTTTAAAGTAGGCACTGCTACAATCGGAAATGAAAACGAAAATGTACTCCCAATCCCAATTTCACTTTTAACTTCTACTTTTCCATTCATCAACTCCGCTAATTCCTTCACTAATGCCAAGCCTATTCCAGTCCCTCCAAGCAATTTATGTTCGCCAAATTTAGTTTGGAAAAATCTGTCAAAAACATATGGCAAATCTTTTTCATGAATCCCTTCTCCATTATCTTTAACGGAGATTTCTAGAAGATCAGCAACAGTTTTTATTTCAATTTTTATTAGCCCATCATTTTGAGTATACTTGATGGCATTGCTTATATAATTGTTAAATATTTTCTCGACTTTACTCCGATCCATCAATACATTCATCGATGTTTCAACTTGATTGTACAATTCGCATCGAATACCCAAACTATTCATTTGTGGTTCAAAAGTAGAGATCACGTAAGTAATAAACTCATTGAGGTTGGTGGCAACTTCCTCCACTTGCATTTTATTGGCTTCCAATTTGGATAAGTCTAAAATCTCTTGAACTAATCTCTCTAGATTTTTAGCATTCCGTTCAAGGATATGTAATTGATTTTTAACCTCAGCCTCATTGAGTTTATTAGAACTATCCAATATGTAGGATAAAGGACCCAATATTAAAGTAATGGGCGTTTTAAGTTCATGGGATATATTTGTGAAAAAATTGGTTTTTATCTTATCTAAAGATTTCAATTCTTCTGCCTGTAATTTTAGTCCTTCTGCCTGAAATCTAATCTCGGCAGTGCGTTCGGCAACAATTTGCTCTAGAGCTGCCTGTTTCTTCCTAAGTTGTTTAGTGTAGAGTTTAAACGAAATATAAATCAAGCCGAATACCAACAAGGACACCAAGGCAATAAACCACCATCGCTTATGTATAGGGGAGTGTACTTTTACACGAATAGGTCGATCATACTCTATCCAATTTTTTGAGGTGAATGATTTTGCTCTTAACATTAGATCGTAATTGCCATAATCCAAGTCTGAAAGATGGATATTTCCATCCTTGTTAAACACCCAATCTCTTCCTTCTCCCGCAAGCTTGTAGCTATACAATATTCCTTTATCCCTTTCAAAATTAGGCATAGAAATTTCTAAATCAACCACTAAATTATCTGTGAAAATATCTATGACATTTTCATCATTCAGTTTTTTAAGGATATTATTTTTTTCTCCAGTTTTCCTATCTCTTGAGATCGCTGATTGAACAATGAGGTTTCCATCGTCACTTTTTTTAGATTCAAAATCACCTGGATCAAATCTAATTAGACCACTGATACTGCCAAAATATAATAGTCCGGCAGAGTCTTTAAAATGAGAAATTGTATTGAATTCGTTATTTGGCAAACCTTGCTCTTCGGTAAATATAGAAACCGCTTCACTTTTTTTATTAAACCGCATTAATCCTTCGTAACTGGGCATCCATAAATTACCAAAATCATCAGGGTATACGGCATAGACTATATCACTTGAAAATCCAATATTCTCTATAGTATAGGACTTGTATTCTTTGGCATTGCGATTCCATTTGACTACTCCTTGCCCTTTTGTTGCTATCCAAATTATCCCGTCTTTATCTTTGTGCATGTGAAGGCAATGCTCAACAGGAATATAAAAGTCACCTTCTTTTTGTGCACCATAATGCGCAATTATCTTTTGTTCTTGAAGGTTCACAAGATACAATCCATCTGAGGCACATAACCAAGTACCCTCCTCTGAATCTTCAAAGTGATAAAAAACAATATCCTTCAATTGTCCAAAATCTCCTTCTTTGGCCAAGATCAACTCCGCCCTTTCTTGATCTACCTTAAACAAACCCTCTGACCCAACCCAGATTTGACCAGAATCATCAACATAGGACTGCCATACGAATCTATATGTACTATCAGCAAAATCAAACACTTTAGGTTCACCACTCCCGAATGAGTACACTCCTAATCCATGCCTCTCGGTAGAAGCATATAGTTTATCATCCGCTACCATTAAGCCCGTAAAACGAACATCCGCAACAAACAGAGAATCAAATAATTTATTAGCATATTCAATACGCTCCTCTTTATACTTTTTCAACTTAGCATTCTCTACAAAATAAATTTCTCCCCCCCTATGTGTGAGCCCTCTATTTTCCCTATCGTATTCATTTTCATCAATGTCAAAAATTTTCACAAATTGGCTTTCGCCAATACTTAGCCTTAAAATAGAGTTTTGATCTTGAGTCCATAAACCATAATTGCCGTCTAAAAACCATTTTTGAGATTGAAGATTTTCTCGATAAAGATTCTTTACGGTCTTGATATATTTAAAATTATAAGCATCATAATATTGAAAATTTTTGTCAGTATTGAAAAAAACCAAATGTTCATCTATAACCCCTATTGCTTCCCCTTCGATATCTGGACTCGACAACAGGTTTGACATGTTTTTTGCAAAGGTCTCTACATCCTTGTTGCTTTGAATAAATTTCAAATAATCTATCTTGCTAAAGTATTTTTTTTGAAAAAAAGGAAATGAGGAGTCGATTTCATACTCTCCTAAAAGCCGTCCTTTGCGATCAAAATTGAGGATATAGCTTTTCTTATTAATCGCGTCGGTCGGAAAAATCGGACTAACAAGTATTGCATAACTGTTGTCGCTATGTTTCCAATAACCAAAGGGTCTATGTGTAGGCCTTACATTCATATTGAACTTGAACAGGCTTGACATCTTCTTATCTCTCAATTCCAAAACATGGTATTCTAAAACATGACGATTGAAATAAGAACTAGAATTGATAAAAACATTCGTGCCATTGAACAACGCGCCCACCCCTAAAGATTTGGTTGAAAACTCACTTGACTCAAGTAGATACTCTTCTAGTGGTATAAATTCGCCTATTTGTTTAACAAAAATAGAGACTGGCTTATCTAGTGTAGAATCATATTCTCCATTTAACACCCATATATTTCCTAAATCGTCTTCGCCTATACCCTGGACAGGGCGCTTCGAAATGGTACTATGACTCGTAAAATCCCTTACTCTAGTACCGTCATAACTGATAAGCCCCTTTGATGTGACAATCCAAATTTCTCCACTAGAATCTTGAAGGAAATTATTTATAGTTTTGGATTGAAAACCATCTAAAAGGTCAAGGTCTTGAATATTGAAAATTTGCTCTTGTGAATTTCCTTGATGCCATGTGCAAATCAACAAGATGAAAACAAAAAAATAACAAAGCTTGCGGAGTGGAGTAATTTGCTTCATTTGGTTAATAAATACTTATTTCTGTTTTTTGTTTATGGTCATCAGATCAATATAGTATTCAAATACGATGAATTCTATTATTGAAAATAATACTAATATGGCTTCTTACTAAATTTGGGATAGATAATTCATGAATTATGATGTAATCACTTTAAAACTTTAATGAACAATATATTTAATCATACCTAATAAAAAATGGGAGCTATAATCATATATGAAAGCCTTAGAATCATGTATGATTTACAACATCCCATCTATACCAAATGAAAACAACCTACATATATATTTGCTGTACAAAAGCAAATAGAAACAAATCTAAATAATTACCTATTTTTAAAACGAGCCAAAACTGCCAATAAAGAATTGGAATCTGCCAATAAATTCTAAATAGGCCATATAAAGTTCGATTCTTAACGCTTTTATTAAATTTTGGGCTTTACATAGAGATATCTCCATCAATTTGCACTTTTCAGAGTGTTCTTGTCCTAAACAAACACCCCAAGCAAATCTTAAAAACTTAAATTGCAATTCTAATCTAATAGTAAAAGATCAAATGTATTGTATTGCCAATCCTTACACTAATGAAATACTTTTCCACACAATGCATTTTCTTGGTTGAACAAGTGGCAAACTTCACTAAAGGGGGCTCACCCCTTTAGTGTGCCATCCTTCTAGACCACTTCTTATTATCAATTTGATATTTTCGGACAAGGGATAGTAGCAGTGGACGACCATAGGAGTCCAGTCCGCGCGCGGATTTGTAGCGTATGCAGGGACCAAGCTGCGAAAAGCCCGGTCCCGAGTGAGGCTTTATTTGGTGCGATGGCCATCGCACCAAATATGGCCGATACCGAGGGATGGCCCAAAATCATACATAAGGACACCAGCAGCAGCCTAAAAAAATTACTTGATGAATAAGATCTTGGTGGTAGCAGCGTCGGGATTGACAATGTTGTCTGCTGTGCTAAATACCAGATAAACCCCAGTAGAAGCCTTGCGACCATTATAGTCGCGGCCATCCCAAATCGCTTGACCACCGAGTGCAGTAGTCTCAAAAATCAATGTGCCACTTATATCTGTAATCTTGACATTGGCATTATTTGCCAATCCTTTTATCGCAATAGGCCCATCATAATCTGGTCTAACTGGATTGGGGTAAGCGTAGATATTTGCATTATGTACTGGACCACCAGCCACTGCATCAGTACGGATTTGACTTAAGCCTTTTTCTGTCCCGATGAACACGTCTCCTGTCTCCTGATCGAATGCAATGTCAATAACATTATCATCAAGCAATGGGCTATTCTCTTCATTGAAAAAAGCAATATTGCCCGTACCGTTTTCGTCTTGAACAAAAACACCACTAGAAGTGCCAAACCACTTTCTATTCGCGCCATCAATGCCTATGGTATTGACGACTTCTCCTTTGAGTAGATTCTCGGATTCGTCATCTATATCATTCTCCTCCACGATACGTTTGTTGCCTATGCAACTAGCATCTAGTGCTGAAGATCCACACTCAAAAACGACTACCCCATCCATAGTACCTACCCAAACGTCTCCTTGCAAATCGGTCTCCACACAGAGTACTTGATTGTCTGGAAGGTTTGAATTATTGGTAGTAATAATGCGTGATCTATCGTCTGAGGGGTCATCTATGGTCCCATTATCATCAAAAACCAAAAGTCCTTGTCCGGTTCCATTAATGGCTGCCCATTTGTAGCCTATCCTATCGATTGCCAGCTCCGCAAGATTTGTAGCGGGCACATCAAAACTCGTCCACTCTCCTTCATTGCTTAAAACAGAGATGGCTCTAGGAGCAGAATTGTTAGTCATCCAAAGATTTTCTTGCGCATCAAAAGCCAGACCTGCAACACGCTCTCTCCGCTCATCACCTGTAGCTCCTTGTAGTGTAGAGTTGGTGTCATTATAAACGGTGAAGCTCCCAGTATCTAACACAACCAATCCTCCATAATAAGTGCCATAGTATACTTTATCATTGCTAGGATGACCTACAATACGAACAAAGTCATTCTGCGCCGCAAAGCCGTCTTCCTTCAGACTAGGAAAATACCTTCCGTTAAATGTAGACCAGTCGTTTTCTGCATCTCGGATAAATACACCATGGTCTCTAAATTGATTGCTACCATTCACTTTAAGCCCTCCGCTGGCTACATGCACGCTGCCATCGATCACCGCAATCTCAAAAATGAATTCAGAAAAGGGGCTATTAAAATCTATTTGTTGACAAGAACCCCCTTGGTCATCCGATATTCGAACATCTTCAAATAGGTCAGCTGTCCAAATATTCCCATTCTCATCTTCGATAGCGAAAGTAGGTCGATCTATGCAAGCGTTGCTGAGTTCGAGAAGTGTTTCTGTACTAGGGTCCCAAGTATTTATTTGTCCCTTGCAGTTGGGGTCACAAACACCTGTAAATCCCATTACAATTTTTTGATTTTCGGCAGTTAGGAAATGTGTCACTAATGTATCTACAGCTGGGCTAATCGTTTCCATTACTGAGCCATCAAAGCGCACAAACGTATCATCAATATCCATGTATAAATAATCATCTTTGGCTTCGAGAAATTCATTGAAATAGTTAGGCGGAAAATTTTGAGCCGCTCCTATCAATTGCCAATCTCCAAATGCTTGAGGGTTTGAGCTTTCTGAATTTTCGATAAAGAATATCCCATCCTCTGTTGCGATATAAATATGGCCATCAAAAATGGCTACATCCGAAACTGGCATACCAGTGCTTACCGTGTAGACAAATTCTTCTCGTTCTACATCAAACTTCACCAAGCCAAAACCTGTAGCAAAGTATATAAACTGGTCTTCAAAGGTCAAATCATTAATGCTGCGATCATTAAAGTTGCCGTCTCTACTAATTTCTGAAAATCCGATAATCCTATCTGGAGTAATCAGATCAAAAACCGCATTATCATATGTCACTACCAATAAGCCTGTCTCCTGATTGGCTTTCATAACTCGTACGCCCGTTTCGCTAAGGCCATCTATTTTAGAAACCAAGCGAGAGGTATTTTCTTCTTTATCTATAACCAATAAGGCTAAAGAAGTACTAAAAAATAGAAACTCATCATTCTGAGTAGCCTGGGTAAATCTAGTATAAGGAAGGTGTGCTTGCCACTGACCAATGGCCAATTGATCTTGAGCAAAGCTGCTAGAAAGCACAAAAAGAAAAAATAAAGAGGTAAGTGTTTGTTTCATTTCGCAATAAACTTATAGAGCCTAGACGATAAATCAGGGCAAATATTGTAAGGATTTTCGGCAAATGTCAATCATTAAACGTTTTTATCTCGCCTAAGTCTTATACATCGAGCTTCCATCCAGATATTCATATACTTCAGGGCTCACAAGATATTTTATACTGTGGCCTTCTTTGATACATTTCCGAATATAGCTAGCAGAAATATTCATCAAAGGCGCTTCAAACAGACGAACCGAAGAATGTTCGGCTAAATCACCTTCTTCGTAATTAGGTCTGCGATATACATAGATCGAATAATCCGACAATATCTTTTCGTAGTTTTTCCACTTATGGAGGCTACCAATATTATCTGAGCCCATAATAAGTACAAAATCTCTGTCAGGGTGTCTTTCAGATAAGTGCGCTAGCGTATCAATAGTATAGGAAGGCTTGGGTAGTTCAAATTCAATTTTGGAAGCCTTCAAGGTAGGATTATCTTCAATAGCGATACGCACTAAGTGCAAGCGGTCATAATCATTGGCGAGCGACTTTCTTTCTTTGAGTGGATTTTGTGGCGTAACCACGATCCAGACTTCATCCAAATCTGTTTGATTAGCCATGAAGTTAGCGATGATCAAATGCCCCACATGGATGGGGTTAAACGAACCAAAAAATAATCCTGTTTTCATTTTATAGCATCATTGGTCTAATAAGGCATCCAAAGTTTTCTCAAAATCTTTAGTCATCTTTTCGATATCCTCATCTTTCAACATATCATCTTTTTCTTCTATAGCGTCTACTAACCACTGGCCATCCTTTTGCACCAAAGTCAACTCTTCCGTAAAGCTATTCTCTGCTTCCACGTAAGTACAGGTGCACTCCGCTTTTGGAGACCCCTTTGGCTGTTTGCATTTGATGTTTTTTATCTCGAATGGAAGCTTTTCAGCATTTTCTTGATCCGGAAAGATCATGCCCTTGATCGTATCTATCATAGTAGCGGTCTCAACCGTGCTGTAGCTCTTAGCTAATTCGTAATTATTGTGGTAGTAATAATTTTCGAGCCAGATTCTGGCAACGCCACTTGGCGTGTTGACCTTATTTTCTTTTACACTATCTGCACAAGAACCTAATATCAAAAGGTATGTAATCAGTATGCTAGTGATTTTTCTCACGCACCTACGCTTATCATTACTGGCATTACAAGCATTAGGATATCCTCTTCTTCTTCACTTTCTCCTGGTCTAAGAATACCGGCTCTATTAGGTGTAGACATTTCCATACTGATCTCTTCTACTACTAATACACTTAGCATTTCTGCCAAAAATTTAGCATTGAAGCTGATCTGCATTGGGTCTCCTTGATAGGTACAAGTTAATTGTTCGGTAGCTTCATTAGAAAAATCTTTATCCTGAGCATTGATAGTCAAAGAGCCATCTGCGATAGTAAAGGTGACCTGATTGGTAGTTTGGTTTGCATAAAAAGCAATACGCTTCAGACTACTATGTAAATCATTACGGTTAACAGTCATTCGATTTGGGTTATCCTGAGGGATAACGGTATTATAATCTGGGTACTTGCTATCTATAAGTCTACAGATCATCTGTACACCATCAGTAATGAAAAAAGCATTTGATTTGTTAAATGCTATCTTGATATCATTGCCTGACTTAAGGCTATTTTTCAATTGAGATAGCACTTTCTTAGGAACAATGAATTGAGATACTATTTCACTCTTAATATCATTGTAGGTGTATTTTACAAGTTTATGCGCATCAGTAGCGACCATAACGATCTTATCGAAGTCCAACTGGAATAATACCCCCGACATCGCAGGTCGTAGCTCATCATTACTTGTAGCAAATAATGTTTTACCTATACCATTGATAAGCGACTTAGTGGGAATGCTAATTTCATCTACCTCAAAAGCATCTGGTGTTTTCGGGAAATCACTTGCATCTTCTCCAGCCATTTTATATTTACCAGTGGAAGATGTAATCTCAATACCGAAAGTATCCATGTCAGCCCTAAATGTAATGGGCTGCTGGGGAAGTGATTTTAGTGTCTCCGAAAGAATCTTTGCGGGTACTGCAATCTCTCCATTTTCAGATCCATTTACCTCCACTTCAGTAATAATGGTGGTCTCTAGATCAGAGGCTTTGATGATCAAAGTGTTGCCTTCTAGCGTGAAATGGTAATCCTCTAAAATGGGCATTACTACATTGGTGCCAATGGCTCCACCAGCCAATTGCAATTTTTTGAGTAACTCTGTGGAAGAAACGCTAAAAGTCATAGGTATTAAATTGAATTATTCGTTACAAAAATAGCATTTTTGCATGCCTTTGCCATTTAATTACCCCCCAAATCACAAATAGTTACTAATTAAAGGCAACATATTGTTAAAAAGAAATGCCAGACAGAACTCACCCACCCCAAATATCAAAAATAACCAAGGTTGACTTTCCACATCCAGCGCTTCATACGCTATCCAACGGAACCCCTCTTTGGGTCTTAAACGCTGGTGTTCAAGATATTATAAAGCTCGATATATTTTTTGAAGCCGGGAGACCCTATGAGCAAAAGAAATTAGTAGCTAGGGCAACCTCTAAACTGCTTCTGGAAGGGTCCAAGGATCATTCGGCCAGAGAAATTGCAGAAATTTTAGATTTTCATGGAGCTACCCTGACTAGTCCGGTTGATTTGGACACCTCAAGCCTAATTCTCTACTGTTTAGGCAAGCATTTTTCTAAAATGCTTGATCTAGTAAGTCAGATACTAACTGAACCCAGTTTCAAAAAGGAAGAGCTGGATCTTTTTAAAGAGAATACCATTCAAAAACTAAAATACAATAATTCAAAATGTGATGTAAGAGCCTATCGCCAAATCACAGAATCTATATTCGGCCCAGATCATCCATATGGCTACAATAGTTCAGAGGAAATGATACGTGATGTGACTAGAAGTGATCTAGTAGCTCACTTTGACCGCATGTATATTGCTGATAATTGTAAGCTCATGGTTAGCGGCAATGTGACGCCGGAAGTAATAGAACTGATAGACAAAAAACTCGGTAATACACTGCGCAATGGCGAAAAAGCCCGTCCAAAGCTCGTTGGCGTAGATAATAATCCAATTCGGATTACCGACCATGTAGACGGAGCCGTACAAACCTCGATCAGGATTGGGAAGAAGATGTTCAATAGAGGCCATGAAGACTATGAGGGCATGTATGTTTTAAATACCATACTGGGTGGCTATTTTGGCAGCCGATTGATGATGAACATCAGAGAGAACAAAGGATATACCTACAATATATTCTCTTCATTAGATACTATGCTATTTGATGGGTACTTTTATACAGGAACGGAGGTTGATAATGAGTACTTAGATAAAACTTTGGTAGAAATCTATGGGGAGATGGAACGTTTAAAAACTAAGCTTGTTGATAAGGTAGAGCTTGAGATGGTAAAGAACTATTTAATGGGCAATTTACTCACCATGGTAGACGGGCCGATGAATTCTTCAGAAGTTGTCAAATCGTTTTTGATAAACGAGATCCCATTTAGCAGTTTCAACCAATTGATTTACAAGATACAAACCATTGAAGCCGAAGAAATACGTATTTTAGCAAATAAATACTTAAATAGGGAAAGTATGTGGGAAGTTATTTCCGGGGGAAGTATGAATTAAGACTATATATATTGGTAAAATCTTAATATTACTTTACATTTGGCAACCGATTGATCTTCTCATTATTATCATTAGGACTCTTTTCAGAATTTACCATTACTTTTAAAAGATAAATGAAGTTATTTAATTTTTTCACTCAAGAAGTGGCTATTGATTTAGGCACAGCAAATACGCTAATCATTGAAGATGGCAACATCGTCATTGATGAACCGTCTATTGTAGCAATCAATAGAAGAACGGGTGAAACTATTGCCGTAGGGAACAAAGCCATGCAGATGCATGAGAAAACCCACGAGAATATAAAAACGGTGCGTCCCTTAAAGGATGGGGTGATAGCAGATTTTACTGCCGCGGAAAGCATGATTGAAGGTATGATCAAAATGATCGGCAGTAAAAAGAAATTTTTTACCCACATGAAGATGGTGATTTGTATACCATCTGGCATCACTGAAGTAGAGAAGAGGGCTGTATTCGAATCAGCCGATCATGTTGATTCTAAAGAAACTTATCTAATATACGAGCCAATGGCTGCGGCACTTGGTATTGGACTTGATGTAGAAGAACCTATTGGAAATATGGTGATTGACATCGGAGGTGGGACAACTGAGATTGCCGTTATTGCCCTGTCAGGTATCGTCTGTGACCAATCTATACGTACCGCTGGAGATGAATTTACAGAGGACATCATGGATTACATGAAACGTCAACACAATATCTTGATTGGTGAGCGTACTGCTGAGCAAATCAAAATTAATGTAGGATCAGCTCTAATTGACCTTGAAACGCCACCAGAAGACTACGCTGTTAATGGTCGTGATCTGATGACCGGTATCCCTATGCAAATAGTCATTCACTATAAAGAAATCGCTGAAGCTTTGGATAAATCTATTTCGAAAATAGAAGAAGCCATTTTGAAAGCGCTTGAAATGACGCCGCCAGAATTGGCCTCTGATATTTATAAAACGGGTTTATATTTAACAGGTGGAGGCGCCTTACTTAGAGGACTTGATAAACGTATAGCATACAAGACCAAGCTAAAAGTACACGTAGCAGATGATCCACTAAAGGCAGTCGTTCGAGGTACAGGAATTGCTCTTAAAAACACGGATAGATTTTCTTTCCTTATTGACAGAAATAGCGTTTAGTCAGTTCGCTCAAATACCGTTTATCTTCTATTCTCTTTTTAAAGCTGAAAATTTCTTTTATCCTCGCTGATAAATTCCTAGCTTTTATTTATTAATTTTGAAGACAATAACCCTTGGTATAACACCTCAATCGGTATGCGAAATCTGATATTGCTTTTTGTCAAGTATGGCAATATTTTTCTTTTTATTTTTTTAGAGTTAGTCTGCCTTACCATGGTGGCAAGGTATAATACAGCTCAGCATGAAATATTTGTGAATTCGGCAAATATATTTTCTGGAGTATTATACAATAACGTAAACGGACTCAAGCAATATTTTAAGCTTAGCGCAGTGTCAGATAGCTTAGCAAACGAAAACGCAAGACTAAGAAAGATTCTCTACAACAGTGAGGTAGACAAAATTTCTCGGCGAGACTCTTTATTGTCACTAGATAGCGCTTTACAATATTCTTACATAACCGCCAAGGTGATAAACAACTCCATCAATCTTAACAATAACAAAATCACTATCAACAAAGGCAGAAAAGATGGCATCAAAAAACGCATGGGTGTGATCAATGCAGATGGAGCAGTAGGTATAATAAAGGAAGTAAATAATAATTTTGCAGTGGTACTCTCGATTTTGCATCGCAGTGTTAAGATAAGCGCAGCGGTCAAAAGTAAAGGCTACTTCGGCTCTCTACAATGGACAAGCGACAATCCTTCTATCCTAGATTTACAAGACGTATCAAGGCATGCAGACATTAGCGTCGGTGACACCATCGTCACAAGTGGGTACTCTACAAAGTTTCCACCAAATCATATGCTAGGTGTGATTGATACTTTTTGGCTGGAGCAAGGGAACGACTCTTATGCCATCCAAGTCAAACTCAACAATGATATTAGCAATCTCCAATATGTTTATGTAATAGACAATTTACTTTCTGACGAACAAAATGCTATAGAAGAAGCTACCATAAATGAATAATATAACTTCCAAAATCATATTCCGCTTCATCTTGCTGGTATTACTACAGGTAGCCGTATTTAAGCAGTTTACCCCTGACTCAGGATATGGTCTTTATTTTCATACCCTTATCTATCCTATCTTTATTATTATTCTTCCTTTTAGGATAAGTAAAATTAATGTAATCCTTTTGGCATTTGCTTTCGGATTGGTACTAGATATGTTTTATAGCTCGCCTGGTGTCCATGCTAGTGCATGTGTATTCACCGCATTCATCCGGCCTACGGTGTTGTCATTGGTAAAACCACAAGGTGAGTACGACATCTTGCATAGCCCTACCATATTCAATTATGGTTTCGTATGGTTTGCTACCTATTGTGCTATTATGTTGTTTGCCCATTTGTTTTTTTATTTTTCAGTGGAAGCATTTACATTCGTTTATATAGGTCAAATATTGTTAAAGACAATCGCTAGCTTTATTGTCTCCTATTTTTTGATTATCTTATTTCAATTCATAATCAATCCAAAATAATTGTCTTCTACTTTTTCAAATCGGCAGCACATCATTCGAGCAATTTTTATTTTTGGCGCTTTCATTTTGATCGCAAAAACTGCTCAGATACAACTCGTAGATAGCAGCTATAGAGACAAAGCCCAAACTGCGACTATCAACAAGTACGTCCTCTACCCTTCGAGAGGTCTTGTATATGATCGCAATGACATCCTACTTACTTACAATCAGCCTATCTATGAGCTAATGGCTACCTATAGACAGGTCAACCCAAAAATGGACACTACCGCCTTTTGTCAAATTTTAGATATAGATAAAGAAGAATTCAAAGAAAGACTAAACAAACCCTGGGGACGGAGGTACTCCAAATCTATCCCCTTCTCATTTATGCGAAGACTCTCTGCTAAGGCTTATGGTAGACTACAAGAAAGTCTGCATGAATTTCCAGGATTCTATGTTCAGAAAAGAAACATTCGTGGATACCGAGACTCCATTGCCTCACACGTGCTTGGATACATTAGTGAAGTCAATGCAGCTCAGATAGAAAAGAACGATAATTATAGCCCCGGTGACTATATCGGCTCTACAGGGCTAGAGTCTTTTTACGAATCTGAACTACGAGGCAAGAAAGGAATCAAGTATCAACTTAAAGATAACCTTGGACGTATCGTAGGAGACTATAAGGATGGTAGCCTCAATCAAAATGCAGTATCGGGAAAAGATCTAAAAATCAGCATCGACGCTGAACTCCAAAAATATGGAGAGGAGTTAATGAAAAATAAATTGGGCAGCATCGTAGCCATCGAGCCATCAAGTGGAGAGATACTTACTATGCTCAGTGCCCCTACTTATGATCCAAATCAGCTAAGCATCAGCAGAGAGCGAGGTGACCTATTTAAAGAGCTAAACGAAGATCCGCTTAATCCATTCTTCAATCGAGCTGTTTCTGCAAAGTATCCACCCGGTTCACTATTTAAGCCCATCGTAGGATTAGTTGCTATGCAAGAAAAAGTATGGAACTACAATCGATTTGTCCCATGCTCGGGAGCTTACTGGAATGTGAATCGTTTTCTTGGGTGCCACGACCATCCCGCGCCATCCAATATGGGTAAGGCGATACAATACTCTTGCAATTCATATTTTTGCGAAGTTTTCAAAAGCCTCGTTGACAAGGAAGGATATCACAACCCGAACAAGGGACTAGATCTTTTCAATTCTTACTTATATGAATTCGGATTGGGTCGGACATTGGATCTTGATTTTCAACCAGAGAAAAGTGGAAATATTCCTACCACCAAATATTTTGACAAGCTCTACAAGGGTAGAACTTGGCGCTCCCCTACTATAGTATCATTGGGTATAGGTCAGGGAGAGTTGCAGCTAACCACTTTGCAGATGGCAAATTTGGCGGCCATCATTTCTAATCATGGCTACTATTACACACCACATTTGGTCAAGGATTTTATCAATAGTGATAACATTGACGAAAAGTACACCACACCAAATAAGGTATCTATAGACTCTATTTATTTCGCAAAAGTTATTGATGGTATGGCAAAAGTGACCGTTGGAGGAACAGCTACATGGTCGCATATCTCAGATATTGAAATTTGTGGTAAGACAGGTACTGCACAGAATCCTCACGGCAAGGATCACTCCATCTTTTTTGCTTTTGCGCCTAGAGAGAATCCAAAGATCGCTATTGCAGTATATGTAGAGAATGCGGGAGACGGTGGTGCCTTCGCTGCACCTATAGCCAGTCTGATGATTGAGAAGTATCTCAAAAAAGAGATTCGTGCCAGCCGTGCCTATATGGAAAACTATATCCTCAAAGCAAATTTACTTCCTAAGTCTTAATTTTTTTTGGGCGAGTCTTACGGGCCCAGCTTCCGCCATACGCATTCCTTCAGACCGAGTCATCCGCTTGTATAGGCCACTTGCTATTACCATTCATGATATGCCTGACTAGTATTCGCTCATTCACTCATCCTTCCTCAGGCATTCATTCATAGGTATTAGCCAGCACCCTATATCGCTGCTACCTCTCTCGCAATGCGTTCAAAAAAAATCAACATGAAGATAGTTAAGGAATTAAGGTTATTAAGTCTTCCTACTTTAAGTCCTCAATCGAGTACTTAATTTTTCTTAATCCCTTAATGTCTTAATGGTTCAAAAAAATAAACATTAAAGTAGTTAAGCAATGAAGGTTATTAAGTCTTCCATATTTTAAACCTTAGGCAATAGCGCCAATCGAGTACTTAATTTTTTCTTAATCCCTTAATTTTCTTAATGGTTCAAAAAATAAACACTAAAGTAGTAAAGAGATGAAGGTTATTAAGTCTTCCATATTTTAAACCCAAGGCAATAGCGCCAATCAAGTACTTAATTTTTTCTTAATCCCTTAATTTTCTTAATGGTTCAAAAAAATAAACATTAAAGTAGTTAAGAGATGAAGGCTATTAAGTCTTCCATATTTTAATCCTTAGGCAATAGCGCCAATCGAGTACTTAATTTTTTCTTAATCCCTTAATTTTCTTAATGGTTCAAAAAAATAAACATTAAAGTAGTTAAGAGATGAAGGTTATTAAGTCTTCCATATTTTAAACCCAAGGCAATAGCGCCAATCAAGTACTTAATTTTTTCTTAATCCCTTAATGTCTTAATGGTTCAAAAAAATAAACATTAAAGTAGTTAAGGGACGAAGGATATTAAGTTTTCCTATTCTTAACCGTTTTCAAATATGATAACCAAGATTATGCTTAAATTAGCTGAAATTTAAATTTTGAATATGCTTGTTTCTGCGATAGTCGCAATGGATAAAAATAGAGTGATCGGTGTCAACAATGAAATACCTTGGTATCTACCCGCAGACTTTAGATACTTCAAACGAAAGACGATCGAGCACCATATTATCATGGGGCGCAAATGCTTTGACTCTATTGGAAAACCACTACCAAAGAGAACGAATATCATATTGACTAGAAACCCATATTTCATCGCTACTGGTTGTTTGGTATTCCACAACTTGGAAGAAGCACTTAGTCTTGCCGATGAAAACAATGAGGAAGAGTGCTTCATAATTGGGGGTACAGAAATTTATAAATTAGCATGGTCATACATAGATAGACTTTATATCACTGAAGTGGATATGGAAGTGACTCCAAATCAAGAAGATCAAGTGGTATTTTTCCCAGAGGTAAACCCAAAAGAATGGAAGGAAATCAGCTCAAATCCAAAAGAAGCTGATGAAAAAAATGAGTTTAATTATACCTTTAAAGTATACGAAAGAAATAACAAAAATCCACGATGAACGATAGCGTAGAATGGTTGCTATTTAATTTTTCTATTGGAGATTGGTCTATTAGCGTAGGCCAAATCTTGGGCGTTATGATTACATTACTTTTTCTTTTTTTGCTCTATCGAGTAGTCATGCGAAGACTCCTCCCTTGGTTCTATGCTTATGACGGCAATGTAAGTGAAAAGGAAAAGAGAAATATTCGCAACATCATTATTACCATATTTGTCGCAATACTAATTATTGGTTTACTCATCTTTCTTCGCTTTGATTATCTACTTTATTCAAATGCTGATTTTGAATTACGCATCCATAGTCTCATAGAGGGCTTCTTAGTGCTCCAAATAGCTCGACTATTTGACAAGACTTTATCTAGAGTATTAGCAACAAGCTATCAGAAAAGTCATCCTGATGAAATTCCTAACCAGAGTGTAAAATCTAAAAAGCATGCGGGCCGGACCATGCAATATATTGTATATACTCTGGCTTTAATTTACATAGTCCGAAACTTGAGATTTGACTACCAACATGAGTTTGGCAGTTTAAATTTATCCCTGAGCAAAATTTTAGCCGGGATTCTTATCCTACTTATTGCTCGCTTACTGGTATGGATATTCACACAATTGGTGATGGATGGCTACTACCGAAGAAGAAAAGTTAATCTAGGTTCGCAGTATGCCATCAACCAACTTATCAAATATATTATTTTTGTCTTTGCCATTCTTATCGCGCTAGATAATATGGGCATAGAAATGACTGTGCTCTGGGGTGGTGCTGCAGCACTATTAGTTGGCTTGGGATTAGGGCTACAGCAAACCTTCATGGACCTCGTGTCTGGGCTTATACTCTTGTTCGAAAGAAGCGTTGAAGTAAGCGATGTGGTAGAAGTAGACAATCTAGTAGGTACGATAACTAAAATCGGACTCCGTACCTCCAATCTAAAAACACTGAATAACATCACGATAGTAATCCCCAATTCAAAACTGACGATTGACAATGTGGTCAACTGGTCTCACTTTGATGACAATGTTCGATTCAATATAGCGGTAGGTGTAGCATATGGCAGCGATACAAAATTAGTCAAGAAAGTACTACTGAATGTAGCTAAAGAAAACCCATACGTACTTTCTAATCCAGGCCCTTTCGTTAGATTTGTCAATTTTGGCGACTCTTCCTTGGATATGGAATTGCACTTCTGGACCAAAAATTTATTGATAGCGGAAGACATCAAATCTGATCTTAGATTTGCCATCAATGAGGCCTTTAAGGAAAACAATATTGAAATTCCTTTCCCTCAGCGAGTAATGAGAAACCCTTAAACTAGATCTGGTAATTTTCTTTCAAGGAATCCAAATGGTGATAAGTGTGAAAAACAGCAAAGTAAGACATCTCACGCAAGGTCATTTTTCCTATTAGTGGATGCGGCAGTAAATATTTTCCCAAATCCTTTTCCGAATGCTTTTCAAAATTCTTCAATAAGGATTTCTTCTCTTCTTGTAGTCTTTTAATTAATGCTGCCTTATCATATTGTTTACCTGGTGTAGGAACGTATTCACTACCAGGCTGCGCAGATACTCCAGATTGACTGGCTATTTCTGCAAGTTTATCTTTATACTTTTTACGCTGCTCCTCAAAAGTACGCTCCGCTCTATTATTGGTACCAAAGGTCATTTTTAATACTAGCTTGGGCATACCCATTCCCCCGCTTATAGCTTTGGCTGTTTTGATAAGATGATATAGATGACCAGCCATAGTCCACTTTCCAACTACTAATTCTTTATTGAAGTTTTCATCAGGTTGAGACGCATACCAAGCAAGCGTTTCTGAAAATGCATTATTTAAATCTTCAACTATCTGTTGTTTACTAGGTGCCTCCATAAAAATTGCTATTTATAAAATATATAGTTACTTTTAGTAACCATTGTGAAGATATAGTTTATATCGCAGCAAAAAAATACCTTACTATCTGATAACAGGGTAACACCTGAGTAACTAATGTATAAACAAAGGGACTATGCTAAAAAATAAAGTTGAAAATTTTTTCGTGAAATCCATTGCTAATAGAAAACACACTGGTGTTTGCTTGGTAAAAGATGTGATGGCTATGGTCACAGACAAATGGAGTCTGTTTGTTATCTACAATCTTGGATACTATGAAGTACTTCGATTTTCGGATCTGAAGAAAAACATTCGTGGGATATCCTCTAGAATGCTCACCGTCACATTAAAGAAACTAGAAAATAAAAATGTGCTAGAACGCAAGGTCTATGCTGAAGTACCTCCTAGAGTAGAATATAGGCTCACCAAATTTGGAGAACAGCTCGCAGAAAAAACAATCGATATAAATACTTGGTATCTGGACTTAGTGGTAGCTGAAGAAGTAGATATTAAAGAGTAAAATAAAGGTTAGTAGCCCAATTATTATGCTAAGGAGCGCAAGACTTCAAAATTGGCTTTGCTTGATTCAGATAATTCCAAACTTCTTTATTGTCCAAATCTTTAGGTGAAAGCTTGAAAAAAAGCCTTGCTCTTTGTTCTTTATTGCAGTAGTGTATTTCTCCAACTACATTTAGTGTTACGATTTTTTTGGAGAAGAACGAATCGTGCATTCTTATCTTTCCTTTATATGAAGATTGGTTTTCAGCAGCAGACACTTCTGAAAATAAGGTGATGGTTTCAGGTACTATAAAATCTTTATCTCCGTTCACGGCCTTCATCAATCCACCTAAGTAGAGCTGCATATATTCTTCAATCTCTTTTTCTGTGAATTTTACACTTCGACTCACATCCCATACAAAGGCATAAGACCAAAAGTAAGGGCTCTCTATTTTTGACCAACCTTTAGAAAATCTTACATCGATATCCCCTTCCAATTTGATATCGCTTGCAAACGGAAAAGGAAAACTTAGGGTCTCTTTTCGCCAAGTGCTATCTGTTTCTAGTAAGGAAATATTCTTTTTATCCTGGCCTATCAATACACCTAATTGGGAGATCAGAATCAGAAATAATATATGCTTCATAATAATTTCTTTTTAGTCTTAATATTCAAGAAAAACAATTGGTTACAGTTTTAGTTCTATCCCGAGAAAGTGTAAAAAGGACGAGGTTGTTATGAAATTGGGTAGTTTATTCTTTGAGGCCATTTGTCACGATTTTTGAAAAAAGAAAAATCGCGCCAAATGGGATAAATCGCACAATTTACCCAGGGCTGTGCTGTGCCCTGGGCTAATATATTTCGCCACGTTGTGGCTAATATTTTATGTTTCGTAACGGCCTCGGACTAGGGGTAGCAGCGATATGAAGTGCACTAGACTGCTCATGAGCTAAGTCATGATGCAGGCTCGACGAAGAGGAGAGACAAAGCATGGCTATAGCGAATAGCTGTCTAGGGTGCTGAATACAAGCGAATGACCCGGCCCAGATAAAAAAAAGAGCAAGGAATTTGAATCCTTGCTCTTTTTTATCTGGGAGTCCCCAAATCAAATCTATTCTATTTACAAACTTTATTTTTGCATTACATCAACTTCAATTCTTTTATCTCTATTTACTAGTTCCCAAGCAGTCGCAAAAACTAGACGTCCAATGGTTTCCATTTTTTCAAAATTTATTTTTTCAACCGTGTCTGAGATCATGTGATAATCATCGTGTGTACCGTTGAAGAAAAATACTGCTGGAATTCCTTTCTCCGCAAAGTTGTAATGATCAGAACGGTAGTAGTATCTATTCGGATCATTCTCTTCATTGTAGGTATAATCCAAAGTTAAGTTGGTATTGTTTTTATTAGCCGCTTCATTGATCTCATGCAGTTCTGTACTTAATCGATCTGCTCCTATCACGTAGATATAATTTGGATTGTTCTCATACTTCTTATCTACTCGTCCAACCATATCGACATTGATATTGGCAACTGTATTCTTCAATGGGTAAATAGGAAACTCACTATAGTACTTACTACCAAGGAGACCTTTCTCTTCACCTGTCACTAGCATAACCAAGACAGAACGACGCGGTCCTACCCTTGCTTTTTTGGCTTGTGCAAATGCCTCTGCTATTTCCAATACAGTCGAGGTCCCAGAACCATTGTCATCGGCACCGTTGTAGACATCTTCTCCGCGCTTGCCAAGATGATCATAGTGAGCTGTGATTACCACTAGCTCATCCTTTAGTTTTGGATCAACGCCTTCGATATAGCCCAATACATTTTCTCCTTTTAGAGAACTCTCTGATTTTTTCATGGTAATGTCTAGAGCTGTTGGAAGCTTCACCATTTTTGTTTTACCTTTTGCTTCGATCTTTTTTCTAGCTCTTACTATTTTATTGAACTTGTTTCCAATTAACTTTTGCGCCATACCGGGAGAGATGAAAATATTGTTTGCGTAGTTACCATTTTCTGTATCTGCTTCTCCTAGCTGTAGTCTTGACGAAAGCAAGGTATTTCTATTTTGAGCTATCGTTTTTCTTATATCTCCATCTATGATAAAAATGGCTTTGGCACCTTTTTCTTTTGCAGTGATTAGCTTCTCCTTGAAGTTGGACCACTTTGAAGTCTCTCCAGTTTGAGAAACGTAGTATGTACCTGCAGCATTTTTAGGCTCCCCTCCATAGACTAGCAATACTTTACCATTGACATCTTTTCCTTTGTAGTCACTATAATTGGTATCGTCTATACCGTAGCCCATAAAAACGATCTCGTCTGCTTTGATAGAAGGCATATCCGTATTGGTGCTGGGGAAAGCGAAGAAATCACTCATGTTACGCATGGTTTCATCATTGGCCATTACGTTCAATTTTTCCCACCCTTGCTTAAAGAAATTTACTTTTTGAAAGTAAGAGTGTGACTTGTCTACTCTCGGTAAACCCAGATCAGTAAAATGCTGCGCTATATAATTGGCTGCCATTCTGTTGCCTTTAGTCCCTGTCTCTCGTCCTTCGAATTCATCAGAAGCTAAAATCGTAAGATGTTCTCGCAAATCTTTAGCTGTGATACTATTGATAAACGGAGCCGGATCTATATAGGGACTTCCATCTGTGAATGTACTCAGCATAGGAGCTGTTTTCCCGGTAGTAGAGGTGTTACTTGCTTGGCTTGAAGTTGGCTTTGAGGTAATTCTTCTACCTGGTTTGGTAGTAGATCTAGCAGGCTTCGTGGTAGCCTTCTTCATTGATCTTTTTGTAGTTGGCTGGCTAGTGGTAGAGGGCTTTGTCGTTTGTCCAAATACCAAAAATGGAACCAGAACTAAAATGCTAATTATATACGCTTTCATGAAAAATGAGTTAAATATTTGTAACCGCTAAGGTACGTCTAAATGACAGACTCACAAATAGATAACTATAGAATACTGAATATTGTCTTTTATTTGGTCAAGCACAAGCAATTTTATCTACTCGACGGGCATGTCTCCCCCCTTCAAATTCCGTATCCAGGAAGATTTCTACCATACTCACTGCCTCTTCGAGAGACATAAATCTAGCTGGGATGGAAAGTACATTTGCATTATTATGTAAGCGCGCTAATGAAGCCAACTCATTATTCCAGCAGAGTGCTGCTCGTATACCCTGATGCTTATTTGCTGTCATAGCTGCACCGTTTCCACTTCCGCATATAATGATACCTAGATCAGCAAGATTTGCTTCAACTGCATCAGCAACAGGATGTACAAAATCAGGATAGTCTACAGAGTCATTTGAATCCGTTCCTTTGTCAAGAACAATTATATTTTTTTCTTCGAGCGCTTTCAAAATCGCTTCCTTGTACTCGTAGCCTGCATGGTCACTACCAATAGCTATGCTTGTTTTCCTCATGTATGTAATATTTGGTTCTTTATCGCTTAGCTTCGTACTTACCAACCATTTCTGTCACTTCAGCTTTCAAAGCATCATCTTGAACACTTCCAGCCATTCTAATGACTTCATCTTTGGTTCGGCTTATCGTGTATGCATATTTATCAATCCAGCCATTTTCTCTCATTTCCGTTACGGACATCGGCTCAAAAAACTCAAGGTACTGCAGAGCCTGATCCGCTAGATTTCTAATCAATGGTTTAGCTACTTCATACTGCCCAGCATTAATCAAGATTTTCATCATTGGGATAGACTGCTCATCCAGAGGGAAGTTCATCGGTGGAAATGCTTGAAAATATTGCTTAGCTAAGTTTCCTGCTTTTTGTCTATCTCCATTTTTGAGTAAATCTTCACAAGCACGTAAAATAATCAATCGGTGACTTTGTACACTTGGCAAATATGATCGATCAACAAACAACTCTTCTTTATCAAAATTCCCCCAACGGAATTTGTTCATTACATTTTCATAAAGCACCTCAGAGTTAACTGAGCCTTTACCAATGATACCTAGTCTAGCATCACCGCTATTTTTCTTTGGTACCAATCTCAATGCTAATCCCTCTAACTGAAGGTAATCTCCAAGTCCAAGAAGAGACTCTTCTCTACACGTCACCGCAAAATAAATAGGACGATCATTGAAGTTAGAAGAAATGATATCTAATACTGCCAAATCTCCTTTTATAAGGCCTGACTTATTACCAATAGAGAAAGAGATTTTATCTACCACATTTGTATCTCGTGGGCTGATCATTCCCATGGCCTGCGCCTTGGCTCTATTCACAGGAATAGAAAAATTCTTAGCTGGGAAATAACTCTCAAAACGAGCCCCTTGTGGATGATCTTCTCCAGCAAACTTCAATGCTTGCGCAAGTGGCATTTCATTTGAATTATTTACATCTACAGGTAAGGTAGTTCGCTTATATCCCTGAATAGCCTCTTCGGAAACAGTCATTTTCAGCGGCGGAGAATCGTTTATTTTTCTTCTTTGTTGGTTGATGTACCAATCTACAGCTATCAAACTAAGGTTTACTACACGCACATCCGTACGCACACCTTCGGTCTCTTGGGCGTACCACAACGGATAGGTATCATTATCTCCATAGGTGAAGATGATCGCATTTGGAGCACAAGATTCTAAAAAGTTTCTTGCATAATCGCTCGCTCCAGTGTGGTGTCTTCTACTATGGTCATCCCAATTCTGTACACACATGATCGCTGGCGCGGTAAGTGCTAAAATACCAGCAACTAGCGCTGGAGTCACTCCACCCATACGACTTCTCAACATGCTGAATATAGCTATCACCGACATCCCTACCCAAATAGCATAGGTGAAAAAGGAGCCTGCCAATACATAATCTCTCTCCCGTGGCTCGTTGGGTGGTTGGTTGGAATAAATGATAATACCTATACCAGTAATTATAAACAATGCAAAGAGCCCCATAAATTCTTTAGGACGTTGCCTCAGATGGTAAAGCAAACCCAGAAGGCCTAGTAAAAATGGCAAGAAGTAATATTTATTATGCGCTTTATTATTCTTGACAACATCAGGTGCATTTGAAAAATCAAAAAGTCTCGCATTATCTATAAACGAAATTCCAGACAACCAATGCCCTCTTGTTTTATCCGATGGAAAGTATCCCTGGACTGCATTTTCTCGGCCCGTAAAATTCCACATGAAGTACCTGAAGTACATCCACTTGATCTGATAATTCCAAAAATAGCTGAGGTTATCTGCTTGATTAGGTCTGCCCGGCGGAAGTGGATCGTCAGGATCTAGCCCCATCCATATTTTATGCTGGCGAGGTCTTCCCATTTCATAGTGACCGATTCTTGGAAAAAGAATTTCTTTTCTCTTGTCAAACTTATAGCTTAACTTCTTATCAATAACTTTATAGTCATCTCCTTTTCTTCCTTTTCTATCTTCAGAATTTGTTCCTGTTATTTCTGCATCAAAAGTTGGCCCTTTTAGCAAAGGTCTTTCTCCGTATTGTTCTCTATTTAGATAAGGTATCAATCTGAGTGGATCAGAAGGATCATTCATATTGATAGGTGTATCTGCATTAGCTCTGATCACTACTACCCCAATGGTAGAGAAAGCAATCACAGTTAAGGCTGTACTCATAAATATTAACTGCAAGGTCTGACGTCTATTCTGATTGATGTATCTAAAGCCAAAAAAGAAAAAGGCGCCTAGTATGAGAAGTAATGGGAAAATTCCAGATTGAAATGGCATACCCAAACCATTTACCATTAGCACTTCTAATTTGGACCAAAGTGTTGGAACCCCAACTATGATAAATTTTTGCACGAATATCAGCGCCGCTACACCTCCTAATCCTGCTAATATGATTCCTGGTATAGTATGATTCTCATACTTCTTGAAGTAATAGAATAATGCTAAGGCTGGGAAAGTCAATAAACTAAGTAAGTGAACCCCTGTTGATAAACCTGCCGCATATACTGCAAATACCAGCCATCGGTCAGATTTTGGTTCGTCGGGTAAGATGTACCACTTCATCATAGCCCAAAGGGTAAGCGAAGTAAAGAAAGTAGACATAGAATATACCTCTCCTTCTACTGCCGAGAACCAGATACTTGTGCAAAAAGCAGCCGTTAGACCCGCAACTGCACCTCCAAACGCAAGTGCCATTGTTTCTGATTCGTCAGGCATCACTTCTCGACCATCCTTCAAAATCATTCTACCCAATATAATAGTCACCCAACACACCATCATCGCCATAAAGGCAGAACACATACCTGATAATATATTGACAGAGAAGGAGATATCTGCGCCGTCGTTTGAAAAAATATCGGCTATCATAGTAAACACTCTTCCTATCAGTAGGAATAATGCTGCTCCAGGAGGGTGCACTACTTCCAACTTGTAGGCTCCAGTGATGAATTCTCCACAATCCCAAAGACTTCCTGTACGCTCTACAGTGAAAAAGTAGACTATAAAAGCCACAGCAAATACAAGCCAGCCTGCGGTATTGACTATTTTATGGTAATTATTCATATATGGTCGAGATAACTATTGGTTCTTAAAAATTCTTACGTCTAAGTGGAGTATTAGTTCGTTTTGCTATTCTAACCAACAAATGTACGCATTTCTTCTATTCCCAAGTTGTAAAAATGGAGTGCTTTGCAGCTTATTAACAGCGCATTATACAGCAATTAACAATCTATATGTCTGGTATAATAATGTTGTGTATAAATAATTGTGTTTTCGTATGAATTAAAATTGCTTCAAAAATTTGCTTTCAATGTATAGTGAACATATATTTGCCATCCGTTAAGAATACGGGTGATTAGCTCAGCTGGTTCAGAGCACCTCGCTTACACCGAGGGGGTCGGGAGTTCGAATCTCTCATCACCCACATTTAGAGGCTTTTGCATTCGCAAGGCCTCTTTTTTTATGCCTATTTCTTACTTCTTCTTACACATTACAAACCTCGCTTACTCCGAAGGGATCGGGAGTTCCCCGCCTGGTTGGCGCCAGTCGGACAGGCCTGCCCGACTGACTAGCGTCAGCGTGGTCAGGCGGGGAATCTCTCATCACCCACATTTAGAGGCTTTTGCATTCGCATAGCCTCTTTTTTTTGCCCTATTTTCAATGAAATTTTTCATTCTACCGGAAAGCAAACGTAATTCAATAGCTTGAAGCACAAAGACTAGCAAAACTTTCAAAACTGAAAAATATCCTCCTTTTAAATCTCGTTATATATAAAATTTATATATTTATACTGTCTCTTGCCACTTGTCTCCCTTTTTTTGAAGTGAATTGAAAAGATTTGGATGAGCTATTATATCCTTCCAATCAGCCTATAAGCTATTTTCAAACTGCTATTTAGAATTGAAACAAAGTATTGTATTCACGTTAAACTCATGCTAGACATGGATTCGCCATTTACTGACATATCAACACCAACTTCTTTTGATCAAGAATCAGAAAGTAAGTCGACCAGTTTGCTTCTCAAGCTAGCTAAAGGATTTCTCCTGCTTGTTTTCATCCTACTAACTATTTCTTTTGCAATTGCTACTTTCTTTGAAGATGAAATAAAAGAAAAGCTAGTAGACGCTATCAATGATCAGTTAAAGTCCGAATTAGAAGTTGAATCATTTCAACTATCGCTTATCAAAGGATTTCCAAATGTTTCGGCAAACTTTACGAATGTAGTACTTGATGGTACTTTTCAAAGTAATACAGCTCCATTATTAGAGGCTAGTAGTCTTTCATTTACTGTTCCCCTAGTTCAATTACTTAGTGATAACATACAAGTGAAGTCAGTATTAATAGAAAACGGAGCTGTGAGCATTTATGTCAACAGTAAGGGCAAACCAAATTATAAAATATTAAAATCAACTAGTGACAGTAAACGAGCCGAAAACTTTCAGCTAGATATCGAAGAAGCCATTTTTAGTAATGTAGAAATAATTTACACTAACAAAGGAACGGATATTACTAGTAGAGTTAGAATTGACGACGCATCATTGAGTGGTAATTTCAGAGCAGACAATTATGCTTTGAAAAGTATAGGAAAAGGGGAAAGTTACTTTCTTGACATTGCAGACAAACGTTTTGTCCCAGGACATGAAATAAATTTCGACTTCATTCTTGATATTGATATGAACAAGAATCTATACGCTTTTGAAAAGGGTGATCTCACTTTAGACGATAATAAATTTCATATCACTGGGGACATCATTAATGATCCGGAGGGATTTATTTATGATATAAAAGCCAAATCAAAAGATGGAAACTTAGCTTCTGCATTTACCTTACTCCCAGCCCAATACTTAGAATACTTTAATGACATTAAAAGTACAGGAACATTTCTTTTTGATCTGACATACAAAGGTCAAGAAACTGATGAAGAGAATCCAAAATTAACAGCTCGAATGCACCTCAAAAAAGGGCAAATCAAAAGCCCTTTATTGTCCAAACCCATTAAAAATGTAAACTTTACTGCTTCATTTAATAATGGTAAATACAGAAGCCTAAAATCCAGCATCATACAAGTATCTAACTTCAAGGGTTATTTCAACAAAGAATTAACTCAAATGGAATTAGATATTTACAATCTGGAAGACCCTAGTATTGACTTGGAACTTGACGGTACTATCCCTGTAAATTCACTTTACAAATTCCTTCATAAGGATATGCTTTCGGATGCCCAAGGAGAATTGGATATAAAGAACTTGAAAGTTAGAGGGAAGCATGCAGACATGAGTTCTATGTCTGGTATATCGAAAGTAAAAGTAAGTGGGGATATCGTTTTCAAGAAAGCCGGCTTGAGTGTAAACGATTATCCATTTGTAGCACAAAAAGGAATCTTATCTCTTAAAGGCAACAATATTCAAGTAAAAGAATTAGCTCTGACAGGAGCTGATAGTGACGCAACAATAAGCGGTAGTTTCAAAAATCTAATTCCAGTGATGTTTGCCGATTCATTGAATTCTCAAAACGCTGAACTTAGTTTTGAGTCTAAACTAGTATCCCAAAATATGGATCTAGATCAACTGGTAGATGCTTTCAAAACGAAAGACACTGAGGAGGAAGAAGATAATGATACAGGTTGGCATTCAAAAATAAGCGGATTTCTGAATGGAACATTCGACGCTTATGTAAAGCAATTAAATTATGGAAAACTGAAGGGTCAAGAGTTTGAAGGCAGTCTAGACTTTGAGGACGACATACTCACTATTGATGGAGATGTAGAAGCTATGGATGGGAGCATGGCTATCGAAGGAGAATTGTCTCTTACAAAAACACCAAAGTTAGTGGGAGAGATTGAAGCAAAAAATATTGACGTGTATGCGTTATTTGATCAAGCTAACAACTTTGGACAAAGTACGATCCTTGCCGAAAATATCCAGGGACGAATGAATTCCAACATGATTATTAATGCATACTTCGATGAGCGCGGTACATTCTTGACAGACAAACTACATGTCTATGCCGGCATGGAAATTCATGATGGAGAACTCGTTGAACTAGATCTACTAAACAGTTTTGATAAATTTGTAAAGACTGAAGACCTACAGCATATCCAATTCACAAAACTTGAAAACTGGTTTGAGATTCATCGAGGAAAAATCCATATTCCCGTGATGTTCATCCAAAGTAACGCGCTCAACATGGAAGTGAGTGGTACGCATACTTTTGATCATGACATCAACTATAATGTGAAGATAAATCCAATGCAAATAATTGCCAGCAAACTCAAAAAACACAATAGAACTAGAAGGCCGCAAAAAGATCAGCGTGGCGGCTTGATTCAATGGCACTATACTATTCGTGGTACTGTAGATGATTATGTAGTCAACAAAAATAAATCCGCTGTTCAGGACAACTTCGTAACTAGTAAATACAAGAAAGACAAAATAAGAAGTGTGTTAGAAGATTCCTTCGGCGCATTCGATCTAAATTCTTCTGTAGCTACTAATGTAAAAAAGAAACCTGTAGCTAAGCCAGAAGTCAAAAAAGAAACACCAGCACCAAAACCGCAGGAAGAAATCATTCAAGCACAAGTCGACGATGAAGTATTCCTTGACTTCGAAGTAGAAGACGAAGAAGACACAGAATACATCCAATTTCAAGGGGATGATGGTGACTGACCGATGCGAAGCAAAAATGGTCAGAATCAGGATTTTCAGAATTAAAGAATTTTCAGGATTAGTCCCATACCCAAACTAGATTATAAACTCTAATTAGAGATATCAACTAAAACCAAGAAGAATCAAGATTACCAGAATTAAAGGATTTTCAGGATTAGCACCATCCTCAAACTAGAATGTAAACTCTAATTAGAGACCACTAACTAGAATCAAGAACAATCAAAATTCCCCTTATCCTAAAATTCTGTGAATTCTGATCCTACAAGAAAATAAAAAAAGCCCTCATCGCTTTCGCGATGAGGGCTTTTTATTTTCCAATTGGAAAAATCTTTATTGAAGCTTAAACTTCACTGGAAGGTTGAACTGTACTTTTACGGGACGTCCACGCTGCTTACCTGGATTCCAAGTAGGCATCATCTGTACGATCCTAAGTGCTTCAGCTCCACATCCGGCTCCGATATCTCTAACCGTTTCAGGAGCAGTTATCTTTCCATCTTTGTCTACGACAAAACGGATAACAACAGTTCCTTCTACGCCGTTCTCACGCGCGATTGCAGGATACTTGATATTACCATAGATAAATTCAAGCATCTTCTTTTGCGCACAAGCCTTTTTAGCAGCTTCATCTCCGGCAGATTCACAACCAGGAAATTTAGGCATCTCTTCCACTACCTTAAAGATCTCTTCCACTTCCGGCTCTGGCGGTGGTGGCGGAGGAGGTGGCGGTGGTGGCGGTGCCTCTTTCTTTGGTGGTGGAGGCGGTTCATCTACCACAGTCTCTTCCTCTACAGACTGATCAATAAATTCTGGTTCCTCTTCTTCCTCAATCTCTTCTTCAGGTACCTCTTCGATAACTGGTGGTGGAGGTGGCGGAGGAGGTGGCGGTGGCTCAGCAGTTCTAGGTGGTTCTACCTCGATGTCATCATCGATCTCCAAAGCATCATCCGGTATGAAAAAAGTTTTTTCATACTGCGTCCAACCAAATGCCAAAGTCGTCAAACCGATAGACAACGCTAGACCCAATAAGGTAAGCGGAGTACGGAAGTTACTCAAAGCATTTACTTGAGGATATTTGGTTCTAGATCCTAAAAGCGACTTTGTTACTTCGCCAGAATGATCCTTAGAGGAAAAACCACTAAACCTACTTCTCATCATGATGACAAGTCCCACCACCAATAAGACTAACAACCCACAGACTATGCCTAGGGTGGTTCCTCTCAATGCGATGTCAACTAAAAACAGCATATAATTAAGTAAATTTAATGTACAAGTATTTAAAAAATGCAAATCCGCAGATTGCACCGATAATATTAGCTATAATATCCAAATATTCAAAATATCTACCTGGGAAAAAGAAATACTGCATCAGTTCCATACATATTCCATATCCACCAGCTAAAAACACTGCAAATATTGCCGATTTTGTAGTCAAAGGGACCTCATTCTTATGATTTCCCCAAAGTATGGCTACAGTCAACAAACCGTACACGCCAAAGTGTCCAAGTTTGTCCATCGCAATCAAATCAAACCACGATTCAGGAAGATTTATCCCTGCTTTTGCTGACAAAACCAGTATAACCAATGACCATATCACTGCTGGCAGGTAGTTCTTCAAAATTATAGATGTAAGTGAAGAATATTTTGGTGTGTGCCTTTTAGGAAAAAATGAAATATTTTCCCCACAAGACATTTAATCGATTGCTAAACAGATAAATAGGTGACTATGAGACCATCTTTTCATATGCCGCAGCATCAAGCAGATCATCCACTTCTTTCGGATCACTCATTTTCACTTTTATAATCCAGCCATCACCATAAGGGTCATTATTGGCCAGTGTCGGATCATCACCATCATTTTCATCCAGCTTACTGTTGAATTCTAGCACCTCGCCCGATACTGGCATAAACAAATCCGAAGTCGTCTTTACCGCCTCTACCGTTCCAAATACCTCATCCTTCGCCAAAGTCTCCCCTACTGTTTCCACTTCTATATACACCAGCTCGCCCAATTCAGATTGTGCAAAGTCACTAATTCCTATCGTAGCCACATCGCCATCGATGCTAATCCATTCGTGCTCTTTTGTATATTTTAATTCCGCTGGTAAATTCATTTCTACTGAGTATTTTGATTTTTGTAAAGAAACGAACTTTGATACATATATAGGTAGTACTTGATAAGTATTTTTTGCATGTGTCTTTGGGGCCATGCCGATGCTGCCCCCCCGCTTGGCTACCCACATCGGCACCGCGCTCTGCGTCACTCCATGTTCATTTCGGTCCCGATAAAAAAAATCGGGACTACTCCCTATGGTCGTATGACTCCGATCGCTTGTCCACTTCGTAGCTTTTAGATCTTGATTAACCATAAAGGAAATTAAACCATGATTGAGTCCACTCCGGAAACTACCGAATTGCAAAAAGTAGGTTATTTTGGATGAGATTTTTTATTTTCGAAATCCAGTAATGCTTGTGCGACAACTTGTTGGCGTGCCTGAGCATCAGTGTATTGAGAAAATGTAAAATATCGCCAAAAGAGCCATTTTGTGCTTTCGTGAGTTTTCGAAGTGGACTCATGATTCCATTTTAAAAAAATATCTGGGCGAGACGAAAAGTCGGAAGCCCTAGAGGACTAGGGGTGGAAGTGGGTCCTCGACCTTTTTTCAAGGTCGAGGTACGAACGTACGACCCGACCCAAGACATTGATTAGCATGGTGTAATGGCGTCGATGGGTAGGCCCCACATAATTCCAGTATCTAAAATAGTGAAGATATAATATATCAGAATTGCAATGGCTATAAAATTATAGTTGTCTCATCTCGTAATTTTGCCAAATTATTTATTGCTTTCTTGCTGCAAATAAGTATATTGAGTTCATGCTGGTAAAGGGGAATCACGAATTCAATATTTCAAAAGAAATGCTTTGGTCTTACTTAATGGACCCAGAAGTTTTAGCCAAAATCACTCCCGGTATTTCTGAATTGGAACCAACTGGAGAGGACAGCTACAATACTATCTCTAATATGAAAATAGGGCCTGTCAAAGGTTCATTCAAAGGGAAATTGAATGTCATCGATAAAGAGGAACCATCCTCCTTCGCAATAGATATGGAACAGTTGAGCAAAATCGGAAATGCTCATGGTAAAATCTCTATGAAAATATCTGATGCCGATAATGGCTCTACTAATTTAGCATTTAATGGAGACGTAAAACTGTCAGGGATGATTGCGAGGATGGGGCAACGGGTACTGTCCGGTGTAGCGAATCTCATTATCAAAGAAGTTTTCGCATCTCTCGAAACGCATATATCCGAAAGCACTGCATAGTGACTTTACTAGATACGATAAAAGAAACTTTATAATAAATACCATTTACAAAATTAAAAACCTAACTAAGATGAAGCATAAAATTTCAGTAAACATTAATGGAAAGCAATGTGAAGGCGAGGTAGAGGGAAGAGAATTGCTTGTCAATTTCCTTAGGGAACATCAATCCCTGACTGGGACACACATAGGTTGTGATACCAGTAGCTGTGGAGCTTGCACTATTCACTTGAATGGAGCTGCCACAAAATCATGCACCGTGCTTGCCGTCCAAGCAGACGGAGCAGAAGTGACGACTATAGAAGGAATGGCTACAAACGGAGAACTTCACCCCTTGCAAGCTGGCTTCAAAGAGGAACATGGTCTACAATGTGGTTTTTGCACACCCGGCATGATCATGACCGCTGCTGACTTATTAAAAAACAATCCTAATCCTTCTGAGCATGAAATACGTGAAGCCTTGGAAGGGAATATTTGTCGCTGCACAGGATATCACAACATAGTGAGATCCATACAACATGCTGCAAAGAACATGAATGGTGTAACTGCTTAATTAATCCCTAAACAAAATAAAATGACAAACTATATAGGTAAATCCGTAAAGCGCGTAGAAGATAAGCGCTTCATCACAGGTCAGGGAAAATATACTGACGATATAAAAATTCCGGGTATGGTACATGCATATATCCTGCGTAGTCCATATGCACATGCGCATGTAAAAAGTATCGATACTGCTGAAGCATCAAAGGTGCCTGGCGTGATCTCAATTATTACGGGAGCGGACATCCCGGAGGCTATCGCAGGTGTACCATGTGGCTGGCAAGTAGACTTTAAGAATGGTGACACCATGAAAGAACCTCCACATCCGCTACTGGTAAGAAAAACGGTAAGACATGTAGGTGATGGTGTAGTACTAGTAGTAGCCGAATCCAAGGCTATAGCCAAGGATGCTGCCGACATGATAGATGTCGACTACGATGTATTAGATGCCGTAGCTGATCCGAAAGCGGCAGCGCAGTCTGGCGCTCCACTAGTACACCCCGATGCACCAGGAAATCTTTGCTTTGATTGGGAACTAGGAAACCCAAAAGAGGAAGTAGCTGCTGCGCTTGCAGGCGCTCATCACGTGACAGAATTAGACTTTGTAAATCAACGTGTCATTCCGAACGCTATGGAAACGAGAGGTGTGGTCGCACAATATGATACGGCATATGACAAATATACGATCTATACTTCTACGCAAAATCCTCATTTGATCAGACTATTGATGTGTGCATTTGTATTAGGTATACCAGAGCACAAGGTCAGAGTAGTAGGTCCAGATGTAGGTGGAGGGTTTGGTAGTAAGATTTTTCATTATACGGAGGAAGCATTATTAGTATGGGCCTCTAAGCATCTAAATCTACCTATCAAGTGGTCTTCTGATAGAAGTGAGGCATTTTTGACAGATGCCCACGGTAGAGATCACGCTTCTAACGCTAAAATGGGATTTGATAAAGATGGAAACATTGTCGCATTACAAGCGACAACTTATGCTAACCTAGGGGCCTACTTATCCACCTTCGCCCCTGCTGTACCTACTTATTTGCATGGTACTTTGATGCAAGGCTTGTATACTACTCCAAAAGTAAATGTAGATGTTAAGGGCGTGTTTACGCATACCAATGCAGTAGATGCCTATCGTGGTGCAGGAAGACCTGAAGCTACTTATTTGCTAGAGAGGCTACTAGATTTGGGTGCTTTAGAAATGGATATGGACCCTACAGAATTGAGGCGTAAAAATTTCATCCCGGCTTTTGACGGAGTGGAGCAAGAGGGGTATCAAACACAGGTTGCCCTGCAATATGATAGTGGGAACTATGAGCCGGTTCTAGATCGTGCTTTAGAGATGGTGGGATATGAAAACTTCCGAAAAGAGCAAGCAGCCGCTGCTTCTTCCAATAAGATATTGGGCATCGGCTTTTCTACTTATATAGAAGCTTGCGGAATAGCGCCTTCAGCAGTAGTTGGCGCCTTGGGCGCTAGAGCTGGATTGTTTGAATCCGCACAGGTGCGTGTACAACCTACAGGAAAGGTAAGTGTATACACAGGATCGCACTCTCATGGTCAAGGGCACGAAACTACTTTCGCACAGATCGTAGCTGACAGAATGGGGATTCCTTTAGATGACGTAGAAATAATTCATGGTGATTCGGATAGTGTTGCCTTCGGTATGGGTACTTATGGTTCTCGTAGTTTGGCTGTAGGTGGATCTGCCATTGTGAAATCGATAGACAAAGTATTAGAGAAGGGTGCTAAGGTAGCTGCTCACTTGCTAGAATCATCAGTAGACGATCTGGACTATGCAGATGGAAAATGGACTGTAAAGGGAACTGACAAATCTGTAAGTTTTGGGGATGTGTCTTTGACGGCTTATGTACCTCACAATTACCCTGAGGGCTTAGAACCAGGTCTTGACTTTTCTAGTTTCTACGATCCTGCAAATTTCACTTATCCGTTTGGAGCGCACGTTGCTATCGTCGAGATAGATAAAGAAACGGGTGCCGTTAAACTGAAGCGATTCATAGCTGTGGATGATGTAGGGAATGTCATCAACCCAATGATTGTAGACGGCCAGATACATGGAGGTCTTGCTCAGGGTATTGGCCAAGCAATGTATGAAGGTGCATTATTTGACGATACTGGTCAGCTGATAAATGGATCTTACATGGATTATTGTATGCCACGTGCTGACGCTCTTCCAAGTTTTGAGATTGATAGAACAGTTACGCCGTGCCCTCATAATCCTTTAGGTGTGAAAGGTGCTGGTGAAGCGGGCTGTATAGGTTCTACCCCTGCAGTAGTGAATGCAGTAGTGGATGCATTGTGGAAAGCTGGATACAAGGTCAAGGATGTTCCTATGCCTATGACTCCAGAGAGAGTATGGACAGCTATGCAAGGATAAGATCAATTGGTAATACCAGAAGATGAAATTTTAAAATCTAAAAATTAAAAAACAATGATTCCTTTATCATTCAATTATAAAAAAGCAAATTCCGTTGACGAGGCACTTTCGATGCTAACTGAGGATTCAAAAGTTTTAGGCGGTGGACATAGTTTGATTCCTGCGCTTAAATTAAGGCTCAACTCTGTGGAGACTTTAGTGGACATCTCAAAAATAGATGCCATCAAAGGTATAAATGACAATGAAAAATCTGTCACCGTTGGTGGCGGCGCTACGCATGCTTCCATTGCAGCGAACAGCGCGCTGGCTAGCGCTGCACCCATGATGGCTGAAGCTGCTCATACTATCGGAGATATCCAAGTGAGAAACATGGGGACTATCGGTGGAAGTATCGCGCATGCTGACCCTGCTGCTGATTGGCCAGCAGTATTGCTAGCGGCAGATGCTAATGTAGTGATCAAAAATAAAGACGGTCAAAGAGAGGTAGATATCGATCAGTTCTTTACAGGCTTTTATGAAACAGCTCTGGCTGAAGGCGAAATAATAACGGCGATAAGAATCCCCAAGACGGGATTCAATTCGAATTCTGTTTATGAAAAATTTAAGCAACCTGCTTCTAGATTTGCTATAGTAGGTGTAGCTGCTTGTGGAGAAATGGACGGGAAGACGCCGAAGAGTTTGAGGATTGGAATTACTGGATTGGCGGAGCGCGCTTTCCGACCAATGGAAGTCGAAAAGGCCTTGATTGGAAAAGAGTTAAATGAAGCCAACATTGATGCTGCTTTAGGAAATATAGCAGATGGCGTTTCAGTCATGGCTGATCACTATGCCTCAGAAAAATATAGGACTCATCTTGCAAAGGTGTATACCAAAAGGGCCTTATTGCGCTTAGTGTAAATAAGGTAAAGCGTATAAGCAATTCTGAATTTAAAATTTCAAATGAGGTGGTCGAAAATAGATCACCTCATTTGTACTTAATACCAATGGAGTGGAAAGCAATAGCAATATAGAAGAAGTCAAAAAAATGCTGCAAAAGCAAGGCTACATTAGTGATGATGCTATTGCCATGTCAGTCCATCTATCCATGTTGCTGCAAAAGCCTTTATTGATAGAAGGTCCCGCCGGTGTAGGAAAAACAGAAATCGCAAAGGTCTTAGCAAAAGCACTAGACACTAATCTGATTCGATTGCAATGCTACGAAGGACTTGATTCTAATCAGGCCATCTACGAATGGAATTATCAGAAGCAGTTGATGTTTCTGAAAATGCAGGAGGGTGAAAATTTGAGTTTGAAGGAAAAGGAAGCTAGTATATTTAATGAGGACTTTTTGATGAAGAGGCCATTGTTGGAATCTATCAGGCAAGAGAAAGCTCCTGTTTTGCTAATAGATGAAATAGATAGAGCTGACGAAGAATTCGAAAGCTTCTTTTTAGAGTTGTTGTCTGATTGGCAAGTGACGATTCCCGAAATCGGGACACAAAAAGCCATCAGCATACCGCACGTAATCATCACTGGAAATCGTACGCGTGAGCTGTCGGAGGCGCTGCGTAGAAGATGTCTTTATCTTTGGATAGACTATCCAGCGTTTGAAAAAGAACTCAATATAGTGCTTACTAAGAATCCTAATATCAACAAAAAATTGGCTGATCAGATTTGCTTATTCATGAAGGAGGTCAGACAATTAAAACTGGAGAAGAATCCTGGGATTGCGGAAACTCTGGATTGGGCGACGGCTTTGAGTTCTATGCATATTGAACATCTAGATAAAGAGATTGTAGAGTCTACTTTGGGCGTCATACTGAAAGACTGGCAGGACATCAGGACTAGTCAGGATTCTCTAAAGGAGCTGTTTGAGAAAGTGGGTGTTCAGCAACGCCTAGCTTGATTCTTTTATATTGATTTAAATTTTTCTTTTGCCAGACCTTATTACTCGTAAAACTTCGCTACCTGAACATATCATTCAGTTTGTTCGCTTTTTGAGGACGAAGAATTTTCAAGTGAGTGTACATGAGGAATTAGAGATTCTAAAAGTATTGGAATCAGGTATACCGACAAGTTATGCATACCAAAAGTCATTTTTCAAATCTATATTGGTAAAGAGCAGAAAGCAGTTTTTGACCTTTAGCGAAATATATGATGACTATTGGACGCAGCTAGCCAGAGCGGAGGACGGCAAAATCAAAACGGAGGAAAAGGAAACCAAAATCCCAAAACCAAGTCAACAAAAAACGAATTTGCAGGCGCTCAAAAATTGGCTTTATAACAAGCAAGCTTCTGAGCAATTGGAGGTGGCTGCATATAGCGCCTTGGAGGCTATTTCAAAACAAGATTTCTCTTCATTCAAAACGAATGAGCATAGAGACCTGCAGGACATCATCCGTGTCATAGCAAAGCGTCTATCGAATAAGAAATCTAGAAGAGATATTCGCTCTAGAGTGGAGAAAAAAATTGATATCAAAAATACGATCCGCACTTCTATGCGTAATGGTTTAGATATTCAGACCTTTCGGTTTAAAGAAAAACAAATCAAAAAGAATAATTTGGTTTTGATTTGTGATGTATCTCGATCTATGGAATTGTACACTAA
>CALIEI010000045.1 GCA_938022165.1 uncultured Saprospiraceae bacterium
AATCGTAATAAATAAGAGCCTGAAAATATTAGCTGTCTAATCAATAAGCCGTACTTTTGTAGTTCAACACCCGAACTATGAAAAGATTTTGCAATCTAGCATTCTTGGCAGCTCTTTGCTTCGTTGCTAGTTCTCTACTTGCTCAAGAAGAATCCACTCAAGATACTACCATCGTAGACAAGGAATTTATTCCTTTAATCTCTTTATCAGATAGTGATTTTGGAGATGGTCAGGATGAAGGAATATCGGGACTGCTTTCCGCCTCGGGAGATGTCTTTGCTCGAAATACGGATTATAACTTGAGCGTTGGGTATTTCAGAATTAGAGGTTACGATTCAGAAAACGTTGCCGTACACTTGAACGGAATACCCATGAATGATTTGGAGTCTGGTTGGGCATCGTACAGTATCTGGGGTGGTCTGAATCAAGCTACAAGAGTAAAGCAAACTGCATATGGTCTGGGCGCATCGGATTTTAGTTTTGGCGCATTTGGAGGTTCGCTAAATATAGATACGAGAGCAAGCGAACAAAGGAAACAAGTCAAGGTAAGTTACGTCGCAACCAATAGACAAAATTACAATAATCGATTGATGGTATCCGGCGCTACAGGGATGCAATCCAATGGCTGGGGCTTCACTGCCGCTGCTAGTAGACGTTGGGCTCAAAATGGTTTCGTACCGGGTACTTCTTATGATGCTTACTCCTACTTCATAGGTGTGGATAGGAAATTAAACAAACAGCATAGTTTGAATTTTACTTTCTTAGGTGCTTCTCAAAATCGTGGTCGATCAACAGGAGCTGTGCAAGAGATACAAGAAATAGCTGGTGACAATCTGTATAACCCATATTGGGGTTTTCAGAATGGTGAAGTGAGGAACTCAAGAGTGGCGCGATTGCATCAGCCCATCGGAATACTGCGACATGATTGGGCGAAGGATGAATCTTTTAGCATCAGCACCTCTATTAGCTACCAAGATGGAAAAAATGGGTCTACTGCTTTAGACTGGCAGAATGCTTCAGATCCTAGACCGGACTATTACCGAAAATTGCCTAGTGCCATCGGGAATGAAGAAACTGCATTGGAAGTAGAATTGCTGCTAAGTCAAAATGAAGCGCTACGCCAAGTTAGGTGGGACGACTTATATGATGTAAATAGAAACAACTTTGAAACGATCGCGAACTCAGGTGGTATCGAAGGCAATAATATTTCTGGAAACCGCTCAGCCTACATTGTAGCTGAACGTAGATATGATTCTAAAAGAGCCAACTTTAGTACTGTACTGGAAAAGATATTTAGTGATCAAATAACTGTACAAGGTGGTGTCACTATACAACGATTTGAAAAGGATAATTTCACCGTAGTAGATGATCTTCTTGGCGGAGATTATTATTTGAATATCAATCAATTTGCGGAAAGGGATTTTGCTGGTGATGATGTAAAAAATCAACATGATCTAGATGCTCCTAACAGAGTCGTTCGTGAAGGAGACACATACGGTTATCATTACTTGTCCAACATCAATAGAGATGACGCTTGGGCACAGACTCAATTCAATTTTGGTAAGCTAAAAGGACATGCAGCAGTAAATGCAATACGTACCGTTTTTTGGAGAACAGGACTCAATCGTAATGGTTTGTTCCCTGAAAATTCTTTTGGTAATTCTGCACGAAATACGTTTAACAACTATGGCTTAAAAGGTGGACTAAGTTACGGATTGGATGGTAGAAACTTTATCGTAGCTAATGCGGGTTATCAAACACGAGCTCCGTTTTTTAGAGACGTATACTTATCAGCGAGAACGAGAAATGATGTGGTGCCCAATCTACAAAGTGAAAAGATCACTTCGCTAGATGCTGCATACTTGTACAACTCCCCTAACCTAAAAGGAAAGTTAGGTGTATACTTTACTCAATTTGAAGATCAGACAGAAGTAAAGTCTTTCTTTCATGATGAGTTGAGAACCTTCGTGAACTTTGCTATGACCGATATCGACAAAAGGCATGTAGGTCTTGAGTTTGCAGTGGAAGGAAAAATTGTAACTGGATTGACATTTGATGCGGCTTTGTCGTTGGGACAGTTTTTATATAGCTCCCGCCCATTGGCCACGATAACTTCTGATAATAATGCGGAAGAACTGAGTTCTAGTGAAACGGTGTACATCAACAACTTTTATATACCTAATGTGCCTCAAACAGCAGCTGTCCTTGGTCTAGAGTATCAAACTCCAGGCACCAGTAAAGTAATCTTGAGCGCCAATGGAATTTATTTTGATGGCATCTGGGCTGATTTGAATCCAGATAGAAGAGTTGTAAGTTCTATCAATGCGACTAGCGAATTTTCTACTTCATTTGAACCAGATTCACCTGAGGGTCGAGCCATCTTGGCACAAGAAAAAAGTCCTGACGCATTTTTGTTAAACATCGGTATCCGTAGAGGATTTAACTTAATCGGTGGCTGGTATTTGAATGCTAGTCTTGACATCAATAACATATTGGACAATCAAGAGTTTGTCATTAACAATAGAGAACAACTTAGATTTGATAAAGAGACTAAAGACGTAAACGTTTTTCCTAATCGATACACCTATGCAAGAGGAATCAACTTTTTCCTTAACCTAGGTGCAAGTAAAAGATTTTAAAAAATATATAACATTCACATAACTATGAGAAATTGGATTTTCCTATTATTGGTTGTATTCGCGCTGCAAGCTTGTGTTGATCAAGAATTCGATGCCCCACCTTTTGGAGAAATACTTGAAGAGGCTCCTGAAGTAACGGGTACCATTGCTGATTTGAAAGCGCTACATGTACCTGGTGTTTTTGCTGAGATTGAAGAAGACATCACCATTAGAGCAGTTGTCTCTGCTGATGATCAATCAGGCAACTTGTTTAGAAGATTTGTAATCCAAGATGAATCTGGTGCAATCGAACTAAACATCAATGACGTAGAGCTACATAATTCTTTTCCAGAAGGGAGAGAAATATTTGTCAAATGCCAAGGACTTTGGATGGGCGATTTCGCTGGACTCATTGGTATAGGTGGTGCGCTTGGTACTACCAATGGTGGTGATCCTAGGCTCGATGGTATAGAACCTACTTTGCTAGATCAATTTGTCGTAAGAGGAACTACTGGGAATGAAGTAGTACCGGTAACAAAAACGATCAATGAATTAGGTACTGCAGATATCAGTACATTGGTTCAAATCGAAAACTTAGAATTTGAAAACAGTGAATTGGGAAGTGCTTACTCTGAACCAGATTTTAGCACCAATCGTTTTTTAGAAGATTGTAATGGCAACGGCATAGTAATCCGTACGAGCAACTTTGCTGATTTTTCAGCTGATGTAATTCCTGGAGGAAACGGTACGGTGACTGCTATTTACACCGTATTCGGAGATACAAAACAACTACTAGTCAGACGTCCTGAAGAAGTAGCCCTTAGTGGAGACAGATGCGATGGGACGACTGGTACTGGCGGCGGTGGAATAGACCCAATGGAATTACCTGAAGCTACCACAACAATTGCAGAGCTAAAAACGACGCATTCCTTTGGTACTTTCACCAACATTACTGAGGATGGTTTCATTAGAGCAGTTATAACAGCTGACGATGCATCAGGAAATTTCTTTAGAAAAATAATGATTCAAGATGGGTCAGCTGGAATTGAACTACTTGTGAATGAGACGGACTTGGCTGATAATTTTGGTTTACAAATCGGTAGAGAAATAGCCGTTCAACTCAATGGTATGATCCTAAATGATTTTCAGGACAACATTTCTTTGGGTGGTTCGACCTTCACCAATAATAGTGGCAATGAACAATTGGGGGGTATAGAATCTGGAGACATTTCTAGTCAGATCATCATAGGGGAAAGTGGAATGAATGTAACACCTACTGTGAGAACAATTGATGAACTGAGTAATGCAGATATACACAGTCTGGTTAGGATAGAGGGCATACAATTTAATGATGACAGCGTCGGAGAAACTTTGGCAGATTTTGACTTTAGTAGAAATCT
>CALIEI010000046.1 GCA_938022165.1 uncultured Saprospiraceae bacterium
AGTATCCCTGCGTTCTGCTGCGCGCCACTTGGGTCAGGCTTTTCGTGACTCCGCGTTCGCTTTGGCCCTTCGCTGAAAAAGCTCGGTCTGCTCTTTTCAGTCGCATCACTACTATCCTTTACTCAAAAAAGACAAAAGAGAGCTTACTTATTCCTATCAAAGATTTTTCTTTTTAATAAGCCATAGTCTATAGAGAAACCAATAATATAAATCGGTGCATTAAATGAATCTTGAAGTTGTTCATCTCTATCTAATAGATATCGATAGCCGACTCCACCAATGAGGCGCAACCAATCAAAGGTTTGTACATCAACCTTGAGTGAATGTTCTACCAAACTTTTCATTCTTCTTATCGTGTCTTTATTTTCATTTGGTTCTGTAAACTCAATGCTCGCCCAACCCAAACCAACTTGAGTATTTAAGGTAAGTACAACTCGTTTTGTATTCACTAATCGATATTCTCCAAACAAAGAAAAATAATGAAAACCGATTTCTGAATTGAAAGCAGCTGATGGAGAGAAACTATCGTCTACATACTCTTTATTAACTGAAGATCCAAGAAGGCCAAAGAGATTTGAACTATAGACTCCAGCGCCTACTTCAAATTTATCTTTGAACAATAGTCCAAGCCTTGCACCATATATACTCACAGAACTTTTGTCAATAATCGTGAATCTGGAATCTCCTGCGAATTTCAATTTTGGCTTTTCATTAGATTCACTATTTTCTCTTGTGACGGGCTCTTGGCTCATCAACGAAAAAGAGCAAATTATCAAAACCAGAAAAAATAAAATACGCGCATTCATATGGGCTGTTTTTACTAGATGTATCTAATGTAAACAATTCCTATTGTTATTCGTTCTGAATCAATTCGTAAACTTTACAAATTTGAATTTACTTTTAAGAAGCCTAGAGTGTAGTTTTAACTATCATCTGCTAAGAATTATTTATTTTTATAGGATGAAAAGCATATATCTAGCACTACCCATTTTTCTGTTGTTCTCTGCTTGTAGCCCTAAGGTTTCTCCACTCCTCCAACAAGTCCAAGAGATCAATTATTCTAGCGGATGGGAAAAAGTCAATTCATATCCCATAAAAAATGGACGTACTGATGATCTGCATTTTTTTGATGAAAATACTGGCTTCGTGATTAATAGCGAAGGTTATTTATCATTCACAGAAGACGGTGGAGAAACTTGGGAGATAGTCCTTAAAAATGAAGGCACCTTTTTCAGATGTATTACTTTCAAAAATAGACAAGAAGGTTGGTTGGGCACGATTGGTACAGACGATCCCTTTTTATCATCTAAAGATACGATCCCCATGTATGAAACAAAAGATGGTGGCTTGACCTGGACAGCTGTTGATTTTATTGGTCCTACTCCAAAAGGATTATGTGGATTGCAGAAGGTAGATGATGATGTGATTGTAGGATGTGGACGAGTGAGAGGGCCTTCTTATTTCATAAAAACCATTGATGGAGGAGAAAACTGGTATTCTCAAAACATGGATGATATAGCTGGTAGCTTGATTGCTGCGCACTTCTTCGATAAAGATCATGGATTTTTGATTGGAGGAACGACTAGAGATAAAGAAAATTGCAAATCATTAGTCTTAGAAACCGTTGATGGTGGCACATCATGGGATACCGTTTATATGTCTCAACAAATAGGGGAATATCCTTGGAAATTTGCATTTCCGACACGGGATCGAGGTTACATTTCCATTCAGAGAAATGTTAGAGATGGAGATTTTTACCATCTACAGACTAAAGATGGAGGAAAAAATTGGGAAGAAGTAATTCACTCAAAAGATTATTACTATGTGCAAGGTATAGGTTTTGCTAACGCTAATATAGGATATATGGGAGGTTCGTCAGGCAAGACTTATCAAACGAGAGATGGTGGGAAAACTTGGCTACCTTATGCGAATATTGGCAATGGATTCAATAATTTTCAATTTTTTGAAAGTGGAAAAGGTTATGGTGTAGGCTTTGGTGTTTTTAAGTGCAATAATGTCAATAACGATGGCGAGGCTATCAATAATTATTTTGCCTCTGGAGCATTAAAAAGTAATTATCAAATACTAGAAAATAAAAGACATGGAAAAGCATCTACCTTTTATGAAAATGGAAATCTCAAAAGTGTAGGAAGATATAAAGAGAATTTGAAAAAGGGTAAATGGAAGTATTTTGATAAATCAGGTGACCTTGTTGACAAGGTGAAAATAACTGCTGGATTTGCCAAGTGTAAATTAGAAAAAATAGAAACATTGGCAGGAACCTATGTAGATGATGATGGACGAAAAAGAAATATATATGTCAAAGATGGTGTGCTCTATTCACAAAGAGAAAATAGTGATGCACTAGCATTAATTCCAGAATCATCAAACCAGTTTTACTTTGCTTTTAATTCAGAAATTAAAATGAAATTTTTTCCTGCTAGAGATTCAAAAAAATCAAAAGCAATCTTAGTGCAGCGATGGGGAGAAAAGGAATTGATAAAAGTGAAATAGTAAAATTATAATTAATCATGAGTCCACTCCGAAAAGTCACGAAAGCAAAAAATGACTCTTTTGGCGATATTTTTCATTTTCTCAATCCACTGATGCTCAAGCATCACTGAATTTCGAAAATAAAAAATTTCATCCAAAATAGCCTATTTTTTGCAATCCGCTACTTTCCGGAGTGGACTCAATCATTTTGCTGATAGGTGGACAAGCCAGCTAAGGCATGTCATTAGCATAGCCTAATGTAAAGTTAATTACTGTTTAGACCGGTACATCGTATTATGAAAAAATGCAATATAACTTGTTGATTATGTGCATTTTGAATAAAGTTAATATGAAAAAAACTACTCATAAAGCTCAATAAATTCAGCACTTTTTTTATATTTGAAGACTAACAACTTATTCACGCATTGAATCAAGTTGTTTAAAGCTTACAAAACTAACTAGCCGATTTTCAAAAATATTATTAAGGTAAAGCCAATGCTTTGACCACCTAAGAATAGGTAGGCTTATTATTGGTGCCCATTCAAATAATTTTTACAAGTACGCTTGTAGGAAGCACTATACCTATGCCTGTACTTGATTTTTTATAACCATTTAACAATTTATCTATGTTTGAACCTAGACAATTAAATGAAACGCAAATGTTACTACCTGCTGAGTATTTGCGAATTAGTAGTCAGCTACTAAAATTAATGTTACTCCTAGCAGGGATAGTATTTATTACTAATATTTCTTTAGCTCAATCTGGCACTTATACTGTGACGGGAACTGATGAATTTGGAGATGGCTGGGAAGGTAGCACTCTAGAAATTTCTAGTCCCATACTTGGAACTATTATTTACGAGGGACCAGCAACTTTTGGTCCTGAATCTATCACTTTTGATGTTTTAGATGGAGATACTGTTATGGTTTGTGAAATGGAAAATGGCAATTTCTTTTCTTCAGAAATAGGATATACTGTTACTAATCCATCAGGTGTTATTATTCAAGAAGTCATAGCTCCAAATTTTTCCTTTGGTTTTGGACCATGTTTAGAGATTGTAGGGGATATACCGGATACTACACCTCCAGTAATTACATGCCCTGCTGATATCACCGTGAATAGTGAACCAGGACAATGTGGTGCGTCAGTAAACTTTACAGTAACCGCAACAGACGATAGCGGAACAGCTTCGATAATTACTACTGCTCAAAGTGGTGAATTTTTCACTCCGGGTCTTAGCACTTCGGTTCTGGCTGTCGCTACAGATCCATCAGGAAATTCATCTTCATGTTCTTTTATTGTTACAGTTATAGATGTCGAGCCACCAGTTGTGACATGTCCAAGTGATATAACGGTTAATACCGATGCAGGCCTTTGTACGGCTTCTAATGTGAGCCTTGGTACGGCTACATTTACTGATAATTGCGGACCTATATTTGATTTACAAACCTTCATGCTCCTAGAACCAACAAATGATGCACCTAATGTATACCCATTAGGACAAACAGTGGTCACTTGGTCTATTACAGATAATGATGGAAATGAAGGTACTTGTTCACAAATAGTAGTCGTTGAAGACAATGAGCCTCCAGTCCCAAATTGTATTGATATAACCATAAGCTTAGATGCAAATGGTATGGCTACAATCACGGAGACACAAGTAGGAGAACCTGGTACGGATGCATGCGGACCAGTTACAGTTACTATAAGTCAAAGTACATTTGATATTAGTGATATTGGAGAAAATCCAATTGTAGTAACTTATACGGATAGCAATGGAAATTCTTCAACATGTACACCTATAATTACTGTAGAGCCACCGATAGGCGATCCTGAGATCACTTGTCCAGATGATTTAGTCATTTCATATAATGGTTCTTCAGCTCAAGATGCAGCTATCCAAAGTTGGATTGAATCGGCTATTGCATTAGATGCCTTTGGTAATATTGAGGTGATAACAACTGACTACGATGCAAATTCATTTTCAGAGTGCGCTGACTTCGGTATCCAGACTGTAACTTTTACTTCCGCTTCTGGATTAATATGTACTGCAACGGTAACGGTTACTTTTACAGAGCCTAGCTGTACAACTGAAGATTTTGAAAGTTTGAGTACAGGTGATATAGTATCTAATCAGCTTCCAGGTGTAACCATTTTTGGAAATTCTAATGATAACCCAGGCAACTTGGCGATGATTTTTGATTCTGCCAATCCTACTGGTGGAGATAATGATTTAGCTTCGGCTGTACATGGCTTAGTGCTGATCATTTCTGAAGATGGTGACAGTAGTGACCCGGATGATGAGGCACATGGCGGTATCATTAGTTTTGATTTTGATACACCACAATATGTACAGGAAATGGGATTCTTGGATATAGAAAACGCAGGGAGCACCATTAGTTTGTTCGATGCTGCTGGTGCTTTGATACAGATGGTACCTGTGCCTAACTATGGTGATGGGAATGCAGGATCAGTTATTATTAATGTAGAGAATGTTTCTACTATTGAGGTTGATTTGATGACCTCAGGAGCAGTGACTGATTTTTGTACTTATGATCAAGATCTTATTCCAGCTTGTATAGATATCGCTTGTAAAGCGAGGCCTGCATGTGAGACAGAAGATTTTGAAGCTTTCCAAAGCGGAGATATAATAGGTACTCAAATAGCTGGTACGACAGTGTTTGGCTTTGCAAATAATTTACCAGGGACTAATGCTGCAATGATTTTTGATAGTCAAAACCCTACTGGTGGAGATTATGATTTGGCTACGGCAAATGAAGGTATGGTACTGATTTTGACTGAAGATGGAGACGCTAATGATCCAGACGATGATGCATCAGGTGGAACATTGAGCTTTGCTTTTGATACACCGCAATTCATTGAAAGCATTAAACTTTTAGATATTGAAAGCTGGAATTCAAAGGTGAGATTATTATCTGCTAGTGGAGGATTGATAGCCCAGATAAATATTCCGAATACAGGTAATGGTGGTCAAGTGACGCTACCTATCGGTATAGATGATGTTTCTACAATGGAGGTAGTTTTAGCCAATTCAGGTGCTGTAGTGGATTATTGTACGTATGAAAGTGGTGCAGTAGAAGAATGCCCTGCTACTACTTGTGATGTAGTAGTACTCTACTCTGACTTTGAGGGTAGTGCAAATGGAGGCTATGGAGTTTGGACTGATGGAGGTAATGATTGTTTGCATCATAACTTTTATTCTCCAAGAGCGATAGATACCTATGCTGTAAGGATTAGAGATAATTCTAGTACTTCACGAGTGACTACTACTCAAAAATACGATTTGAGTAATTTTACCAGCCTGACGCTAGACTTTACTTATTATGCTCAAGGCGTAGAGTACAATGAAAAATTCTTATTTGAGATTTCATTAGATGGAGGCTCTAGCTATACTACTATAGAGTCTTGGGCGAAGGGACCAGATTTTCAAAATAATGTAAGATATTATGAAACGGTTGAAATGATGGGGCCATTCTCTAACGAAGTGAAGTTTAGATTTAGAAATGATATGTCTCATGATTCTGATAGAGTCCATTTGGATAATATCTTGATCGATGGTTGTACTTCAAATCCAACTATGTCTAGAGGAGTTGCACCTAGCCAAGTATCTATCACAAATGAAGAGCTTTCTGAAGAGGAGACAGATGCACCAGTTGCTGACCTCGAACCGTTAGAGCAAATAGCTCCAATCTCAGAGGACTTGGAAATGGATCTTAAAGTATATCCAAATCCAGTGCAAGGAACTTTGAATGTAATTGGCATCGATGCTGATATTGATTTTGAAATTATCAATATCAATGGTGCAATTATACTTAGAGGCAATACAAATGATAATATCAATGTAAATAAATTAGAAAGCGGAACTTACATCCTTAGAGCAAGTGATGGAAGGGTTGCACGATTTATAAAAATCTAAAAAAGCCTCCCAAAAATGTAGAGCCAAGTACATTCTTAATGTGCTTGGCTTTTTTTTGGGAGAATATGAAGTATTTATGATGGCTTATTTGTGTCAAGGCCAGCTTTTAGCATTTCTATCAAGTAGTGTTTGTTGTTAAAATTAATATATGGATATTCTACTCGACTCAAAAAGAGGCCATTAGGGAAAGCTGGCTTTTTAGTTGACAGTATTTTTTCTTGCCTTAAGACTTGTTCAAACTCAGCAAGTGTTATTTTTTTGTTACCAACTTCAAGGATAAAGAAAATACAATAACGTATCATACCTCGTAAGAAGCGATTACTTGTAATGCTAAAGCGCAAGCGTCCTTGGTCTTCATTCACATACAATTTACATTCTTTAATGTTGCACGCAGTATTTTTGTACAGGTCTGGATGTTTGCAGAGGGCCCTAAAATCTCTATTCGCTGCTATCAAAGCAACAGCCTTATGCATGAGGTCAAAATCTAAATTTTGATTTTCATAAAATGAACTATGTCTATAAAGGGTGGGGTCTTTTTTCCAGTGAATAAAATAATCATAGGTTCGCCATGTGGCATCATATCGAGAATGCTGATCTTCCTGAACTTCAACAATATCAAACACTACTATAGTATCAGGTAGATTTTTATTGAGGCGAAATTTAAAATCGAATGTCGGCGCAGTCTCTAGGTTAATATGTGCAATGTATTGACTTGCATGTACACCTGAATCCGTGCGGCCACAACCATTAAGAGTAATTTCTTTTTTGAAAATGTTTTGGAGTAAATTTTCAATTACTTCTTGAACCGTTCGCTGGGTATTTATTTGACGCTGCCAGCCGCTAAAGTGAGTTCCATCGTAGCCGAGGTGTAGAAAGTATCGCATCCGCGAAAGTACTTATAAAAAGAATTAGCTGATATGCTATTTTGAAATGATTACTTGTTGAAATGCTGTTTGCTTCAGATGATGATTGCACACTTCATTTTGCTCTGCATTAATATCCAGGTCAGTAGTGCTTAAAGCAAATGCAATAAACGCGGCAATTATTGATACAACTCTGATCCACTTTTTCATATATAGTCATTATGCAAAAACCGTACACAAGTCGCTGAAAAACAAAGTGTTGACAAAAAATTATTTTTTTTATTATGTAATTGCTTAGTTAGAATAGTTTATACATTAGTATATATTAAAATATTAATGAATTAAACTCTTGTTAAATGCAATATGTATCAGAATAGAGGCAAAAAAGAATATTACTTTTAGCTAAATTAGCCCCAACGAAAAGCACTTAAAATTATATAAAATGAGATACTTATTTGGATGCATATTCTTTCTTAGCTTGACAATTAGCGTGAAAGCACAATACTGGCAGCAGGCTGTAGAATATGAAATGGATATTGATTTTGACGTAAAGACACATCAATTTACGGGTATTCAAAAAATCAATTACACAAATAATTCTCCGGATGTAATCGACAGGGTATTTTATCATTTGTATTTCAATGCATTCCAACCCGGAAGTATGATGGATGTACGCTCTCGTACCATAAAAGATCCGGATTCAAGAGTTGGGAATCGTATCGCTAATTTAAGTCCAAGTGAGATTGGATACCAAAAAGTAACCAGCTTGAAGCAAGATGGAAAGGCGGTAAAATATGAAATAGTAGGTACTATCTTAGAGGTGGAACTGGCAAAACCTATAAAGCCAAACTCATCAACGGTTCTCGAAATGGAATTCAATGCGCAAGTACCTAATCAAATAAGACGGTCGGGTAGAAATAATGCAGAAGGCATTTCCTACTCAATGACACAGTGGTATCCCAAACTATGTGAGTATGATTATCAAGGATGGCACGCTAACCCTTACGTCGGTAGGGAATTTCATGGTATCTGGGGTGACTTTGATGTAAAAATCAGTATTGATAATAGCTACATCATTGGAGGATCTGGATACTTACAAAGCGCAGATAAGATAGGATATGGATATCAGTCTGATGGAAAATCAGTTAACCATACGCCAGGTTCAAAATTGACATGGCATTTCAAAGCGCCTAATGTGCATGATTTCTCATGGGCAGCTGATCCAGATTATACACATACCAAACTAAATAGAAAGGATGGTGTGACCTTACATTTCTTATATCAAGAAAACGAAAAGACTAAAGATAATTGGAAATTGCTTCCAGGCATTATGGATGTGGCTATGGACTTTATCAATGAGAAGTATGGCAAATATCCTTACAAGCAATATTCTTTTATCCAAGGTGGAGATGGTGGTATGGAGTACGCTATGGCAACCTTGATTACAGGGGAAAGAAACTTGAATAGCTTAGTAGGGGTGTCCGTACACGAGCTGATGCATTCTTGGTATCAGATGAATCTGGGAACCAATGAAGCACTTTATGCTTGGATGGACGAAGGCTTTACTTCTTTTGCTACAGCTAGAGTGATGAATCACCTTCGGAGCAAAGGCTTGCTGACTTCTGGACCAGATGAGTTTCCTCACGCAAGATCATATGCAGGCTACTTTAATCTTGTGAGTAGTGGTGTAGAAGAGCCATTGACAACCCATGCTGATCACTTCAATACAAATTTTGCTTATGGTCAAGCTGCTTACTCAAAGGGTGCCGTATTTCTATCGCAGATAGAATATATCGTAGGTAAGGAGGTGTTTGATAGGGGTATGATTCGCTATTTTGACGAGTGGGCATTCAAACATCCAAATGACAATGACTTTATTCGCGTCATGGAGAAAGAGTCAGGTTTAGAATTGGATTGGTATAGAGAGTATTTTGTGCAAACGACTAAGACGATTAATTATTCAATTGCCTCAGTAGGGAAGTCTGATAAGAAAATTACGGAAGTTAAACTACGCAAAGACGGACTAATGCCTATGCCTGTAGATCTAAAAGTGACTGAGACCAATGGAGACGTTACCTATATCACTATTCCTTTACAAATGATGCGTGGTGCTAAAACTACAGATGGAGGCAATACCTATGAAGTGTATCCTGATTGGCCTTGGACCAATGAAGAATATACTTTAGAGCTTCCTATCAAGTCTAAGAAGATTGCTTCCATAGAAATAGATCCTTCTCAACGGTTGGCGGATGTAGATAAAGAACGAAATCTAATGGAAGGAAAAAAAGGCAAGTTTAAAAACTAATATAGCGTTACCAAACCTTAACGCAAGAATTTTATTTAACAAAAAACTTTAAAAATGAAAAACTACAGTCTCGTTTTTATGATTAGTATTGCACTTTATTTGTTCAGCAATACACAGCTCAATGCTCAAATTGAAAAAGGAACATTTAGTCTAGGAAATAATATAGGCTTCGCTTTGCTCAATGTTCAAGATTCGGATTTTAGATCAAGTTCTTTTTCGCTTACAGCTATACCGGGTTATTATATTATTAATAATCTTGCCATAGAATTGAATGTTGGAGCCTCTACGACTCGATTTGCCTCTTTTAATGGCAGCAGTAGATCTAGTTCCTTTACTTTTGGAGGCGGAGTAAAGTATATGGTTCAGCTAAAAGAGAGATTATATCTGCCCGTATCCGTTGGGGTTAATTTAGAAACATCTGTATTAAATGATAATAATAGCCCCTCGACTAGTAATGTAAATAATTCGATTGTTTTGGGTTCAGGTTTAGAATACTTAGTCAATAATAAGCTGTCAGTTCGCTACACCGTGCAATTCTTAAGAAGAAATTTTGAGAGTAATATTAGTACCAATAATCTTAACGGTTTTGTGGGTGCGTTTTTCTATTTTACTAGAAACAAAAACTAAGGCAAAAAAAATGTTCCTACATATTTCTATGTAGGAACAATTCAAAAAAAAGAGAGGTTAATATTCTTTAAGCCAATTGGCTTGATTAGTCAAATTTTAAGATCTCACGGATATCATCTTCCGAGTCAATTTCTTGAGGTTCTAAGTTCATCACGAAAGTGTGTTCACCACGCTTCTTGCCGATCTTTTTGAAATCTTCTGGACGATATACTGCTAGCTTATTTTCTTTTGTGATTAGCCACATAAGGTTTTCAGATTTAGAATTGAACTGTACCTGAACACCTTGAGAGGCATTGAACTTAGCAATAGAGTTTCTATTTTTGTCTACCATAAAGGCAGTTGGTCCATTGTACTCTGTGTCAAACTGATCTACAAATTTTCCTTTCACACTACCTGCAAAAGGCGGTAGAGGTCTATCGCAATTCCAGATACCAAAATTGGTAACGCTAAATCTATTGAGCACTTCTCTTTTGATAAGTTCAGTCGAAGCTTCAGACGCTAGACCTGCTTCTCTGAGTGCTTTTACTTTTTCGTCAAATTCAAGGTTCGCTGTAGCTTTTTTAGCAGCTTTGAGTTTTTCAAATTCCACTTTCTTTTCATCAATTATGGCTTGACGAGCACTCACTTCTTGGTTGTGGGCTGCAAACTCAGAATTGAATTTTTCCAATGCTTCCTTATAGTCTTTTCCTACTAGAACAGGTTTTACATTCAAGTCAACTTTGCTTCCATTCTTGATAAAGGTCACCGTGAACTGCTCATTCTCATCCATACGGATATCATAGTCATCCCAGTTCGTGTTAGCGATAGCAGGAGACCATGCTGCTTGACCGGGCAATACTTCCCATATTGACTTAGCATAAGTGCTGCGTAGATCTCTCAATTTAGCTTCTTCACTTTGGATGGCAGCTTCTTCTTCTGCGATGAAGTTTTGCACCACTAGTTTGTCTACTTTCAAGTCAAAGGTTGGGTTGTTTGTGTTGGCACTCTCTGGTTTTTTAGGGGCAGTAGGTAATGCTGGCAAAGACTTTTCGAAGGCTACCAATTGCGCTATTGTATTTTGATCAATCTTTGCAATCTCAGCAGCACGCAGCGCCTCTATACCTTCTTCTGTATTCTCCGTAGGCATTTCTATATTCGGTTCCTCGTCGATAAATTCCATTTTATCTTGAGTGATGTATTTCCAGTTCTTATTTTCTTGATCCAGCTCATAGATGTTGAACTTTGGCTCACTGCTTCCTGGCTTAACCATCACGCTAGATTTCAATTCGATATCGATAGCTTTTTCAGGCATGATGTCGAGGCGTCTACCATCTTGCTCTGCATAGATTTCAATCATACCTGCAGATTCTAATTGGTACTTCACACCTAATGAGTCATACTCCATCGGTATTCCCGATAAGAAGAAGTCTACATAGTCGTGGTACTCTTTGATTTTTACCTCGACTGCGCCAGATACAATCTCTCCCGCACGATTGGCAAAAGCACGTGGTGGGACTACTGCTACAGTTCCAGACTTGAATACAATTCTGCCCCCTTGGTGTGCGTCCTCTACTTTCGCAGAGAGTATTTCTTCAGGCACAGATTCTACCATGGGAGGATTGACGTAGGGTGCGTTTTCTGCGACCGACTTTTCTTTATTGCCTTTTAATGATATGCCTACCACTAATAGACCTATAGCAGCTGCTGCGGCTACCAAGGCGCGCTTGATGATCCTGCCTATTCTTCTTTTAGGTTTAGGAGCGGCGTCGCCTTGCCCTTGATTATACTTGTCTAGCAAGCCATCAAAATCTTGATGTTTTTTTATGTCTTCAGAACTCGGGGTGTCCTGATTAAATTTAATATTGTAAATGTTTTTTTTCATACCGTTCGATTTTAGGTACTCTTAATTTTTTTCGTTTATAATTTTACTTAGCTTATTGGTTATTCTGTACGTTTTCACTTTAGCATTACTTTCTGAAAGGCCGGTGATCTCTGCTATTTGTTTGAATGGAAGCTGTTCAAAAAATCTTAATTCTATGAGTTGAAGTTCATCTTCTTTGAGATAATTGAGACAGTCTACCATTTTATCTTGTAGCTTAGCCTTGTCATCGCTGTAGTTTAACTCTTCGGCGATATTTTCAAGCTGTCCATCATTGATACATACTACACGATTTTTTTTCACATCGCGATAGTGTTGGACAACTTCGTTACTCGCTATACGGTATAGCCAGGCAGAGAATGGTACCCCTTTGAAGGTGTACTTATCCAATTTTTGCATGGCCTTTAAAAATACTTGAGAGGTGATATCCGCACTCAAACTTTCGTCTGCTAGTCGCTTGAAGATGTATAGAAAAATACCTTCGTGATACTTCTCATATAGCGGCTTAAAAAATTGGCGATTCGCCTGCGCTTTTTGGATTAGCGCCCATTCTTGCTGAATTTCATCATCGGAAGCATGATTGCTTTTACTCGGCATTAATCGCGTTTTTGGTCTAACCAGACCCTGACTTAAATTTAAATTCGATATCATCTGTGTGATTTATCCCCTCCGGAGTACACCATCATAATGCACAGATGATCAATAGTTACATCAATAAGGGTCGAAAATATTAATTATTTCCTATTTATTGTATTGTTTTGGGAGCTGCGCCACATATTTCGCCAAAGAAGGCTCCATACTGTGTCGCCGCTATGATCCGTGGCTCGCTATTCACTCGGCCCTGCGCCAGCATACACACCAGGCCAACCTTGGCTTGGTCTGACCTCCTAAGGTCGGTCACCACTACTCAGCGCTAGCTCGGTGGGTTTCTCAGTTCTAGTTTGCAGGTCTTATTTTGGAGTGTTTAAGTGCGATTATTTTCGAACAATCTTTGCTCCTGTAATATGCACAACATGACGCATGATTAATCGCGGAGCCGTATAGGTGGAGCTCGACAAGCCGGAGGCGCGTAGGGCTAAGTGATGGGAGCGGTATCGGGCTTTTTTTCTGCCCGGTAGTAGCGGACAGCACGACCGTGTCTAGGCCAGCTGTAGTGATAACGGAAGATGGAATAGGCTACGGATCGCCCCACATAAAAATTTGGAATGGCCTAATTGACCGTAATCGTGATGAAGTCTTGCATAGTGAAAATAATTCCATCAGTCGAGAGTATGTCCTCCACATCTGATGAAAAACGTAGCGTATACGTACCAGCTTGATCAAACTGAACAGTGGTGCTCCTTTGAGAAGCATTGCCGAAAAGGGCTTTTCCGGGACCAGCTACCAATTCCCATTTTACAGGCCAAGTGGTAATAAGGGTGTCGTCGTCGAAGGTGCTGCCAGTGATACTGATGGTTTGATCCACTTGTCCATTTGTATCCGGACTGGCTTCAGCAAAGAAACCTTTGCTAAGAAACATCCCTATGCTTGAATTTTCGAATGCGGATAGATGTCGTACATAAAAATTCCTACGGCCATCCCAATATTGTACGGGGGCTTGATGTCCAATATCCAAAGCGTGTACCACAAGCTTGGGCGCCTTTGTTAGTTGATTGGTTGCACCAAAAACTGTGGATGTAGGGCAGACAATATCCTGGTATCCTGTAGTGACTAAACAGGGGACTTCTATTCTTTGCGCAAAATATTTCGCGTCATAATACTTTGAGGCTTCGTCAACATCGAAATTAATAGTATTTACATTTTGGGCAGAGCCACTCCAAACATAGTAAGGGAAACCACTAGCACGACCGTACTTGAAACTCGCATACTCGCACAGGGCAGGATTGGCAACGGAAATGGCTTTGACTCGGTTATCTATACCTGCCAAACATATAGACAAGCCACCACCTTGGCTATTACCTGTAACAACAACATTTTGGCCGTCAAAGTCGGATCTACTAAAAATATAATCTAGAGATCTCACAGCAGCCAATATGGATGTTCTATAATAATACTCTTCTCTTACTTCGATGTTATCTGGAATATAAGAATTAGGGTCCATAACATCTGGTTCTGTATTGTGTATAGATATGCTCATGGATATTGCATCAAAAGCTGTAGTTAAAGTTGGCTCTGGATTTGCAATGTTTGGCATACTTCCAAAAGGGGGTAAGGTCAAGACCGCTGAAAAAGGTCCAGCTCCGTTGGGTACAGTTACATATCCATAAACGCGTCTGTTATCTACAGAAGCGATGTTGATTCGATAGGTATTATACGTTGCCGTTGATTCGAAAAGAGTCAGTACAGGATCGATCGGAATCGATGCTAACTGAGCCTTTTGATTAGCCCAGAAGGTGTCAAAGTCTGCGGGACATTCTTCATAGATGCCGATACTGAACGGAGAGAAAGCAGCACCTAATCTTTGAAATCCACTCGCAGGATCTGAAACATTTAAAAGCACAGTTCCTGGCTCATTGAGGGTATATGGAATGTAGCTTGGATTTCCAGCTTGGACTTTGATCTTACCACTCTCGATAATTGGAGAGCGCTGAATCGTATCAAAAGTGATGGTGTATGTGATCTCCGTATCTACTGCTGAAGTTATAATGAAGTTCATTTCCTCACCAGCTTCAAAGTTGTTGTCCGGGCTACTTGTGCTTAGACTTAGCTGTGCTTGTAAAGTAAAGCCGAAAGCAAAAAAGAAAATGATATGTAATACTAATCTAGGATTCAATGTAATGCTATATGGGTATAAAAATAAAGAATAAAGTAAGGAGAAACTTGCTTTATCTATTACAAATATTGGGATAATTGGGTTGAAATGGGGGAATGGGGCCTTAATTATAAGATATTTAACGGATAGGAAACAAAAAAGGCTATATTTCTTTCGAAATACAGCCTTTTTGTTGTCTCATAGGTGGTTTAGTTAATCATAACCCCTACATTTAATTGTTGGGCTGAGCCTCTGGCTCCATCACAATCTGTACTCGTTGCTGTGCATTGAAAAACTTTTGCGCAGCTTTTTTAATGTCATTGGCAGTAAGTGCTTCCTGTGCTTCGTCTAGATTCTCAAGGCTAATTTTGCTAAGATCTTCATCTAGTTTCAATTTGCCATTGATGGTGTTCATCCAGAATCTATTTTCTTTCATTTTCTTTATTAGTTCTTGACGCTGTGTTTCTTTTACTTTTGTAAGGTCTGCATCCTCTGGTCCATTGCTCATCATATTGCCTATATCTTGTAAGGCAGTGTCCAAAAGTTCTTCTGTTTTGTCAGGATCACTGTTGAACGAAATGGTGATACTGTATTTTTCGGTAGGCAGTTTTTGAGTACTAGAGCTAACTCTTACGCCATAAACTCCTCCCTTATCTTCTCTCATGGACTCACGCAATTTGATTCTCATCACCTCTACCATAGACTTTAAATGGTAATTGGCTTTCTTATCCCAATCGTGTTTTCCATGATAGGTTATATTGACATTTGTCTTAGGTGCTTTACCTCTCTTGATATTTTTATCTAAGGCGCCATCAACAATATTGATATTTAGATCTTTGAATTCTTCCTCGGTAGGTAAAGTAGGGAGTGTACCTAAATATTTTGATAGCATTGGAATGATGTCGTTGGTATCAAAGTTTCCTACAAAAGTAAATGTAAAGTCATTACCATCAGCGAAACGCTCTTTATATATTTCAAAAATGCGGTCTAAATTCAAAGCGTTGAGTGATTCTTCAGTAGGGTAGTTTCTACGGATATTATCACTGTATAATATTTTTTGTACTTGATCTCCAAAGAAGAATCTCGGATCAGACATCAAATTTTTATAGATTGATTTGTCTTTTGCAATGACAGAATTGAAAGTAGCTTCATCATACCTAGGACTGGTAAATAGCATATGTGTCAACTGAAGCATAGTCTCTAGATCATCTGGAGAGCAAGATCCATTAACACCTTCATAATTTTCACCGATATAGGAAGACGCTCTAACTACTTTTCCAGTAAGTAGCTTACCTAGCTGGATGGCATCAAAGTCTCCTAGTCCTGATTCATTGATTATACCAGCGGCATTAGAAGCATTGTGATAATCTGCATCACTATATAGAGAGTGTCCACCTGGGCTATATGAAGTCATCAGGATTTCATCATTTTTATAGTCTGTAGGCTTTAGGAGCACTTTTACTCCGTTTGCTAAAACAACTTCAGTAATATTTACATTGTCGATTTTATTCTGAGATTTTACAGCTTGCATAGCTAGCTCTTTGTCGAATAAAGGTTTGTCTGAAAAGTTGTCTACATAAGGAGCAATTTCTCTAGTCTTTACTTCACTTAGCAGCGACCTCACCTCAGCTTCTGTAATTACAGGAGCATTAGGTCTCTCAGGTCCATCTACAACAACAACTCTATTTTCATCTGTAATCCACTTTTGTGCTAAAGCATTTACTTCCTCTAGCGTAACCGTAGGTAGAAAGCTTTCATATCTTTCTAGCGTTTGATTTTCATTCATGATCGGAATATTCTCTAAGAAGTTGTAAACAAATTTCATAGATAATCTTCTTGATTCTTGTTTGCCTTTTTCTTTGAGTCCTTTCTTAGCATTGGTAATCATTTGCTCTTTAGCACGCTTCATTTCTGATTCTTGGAAGCCATGCTTAAGTACTCTTTCATTTTCTTCCAATAGAGTTTCTAATCCTTTGGCAGCTCCTCCTTCTGCCACGAAAGCAAAACTAGTATAGGCATCCAATGTACCGACATCACTACTATATCTAGTGCTTGCAAAAGTAAATGGAGGGTTTTCTGACTGCGTTAATTCTTGTAATCTAGCACCTAGCATACGGTTGTATAGTGTGTGCACAAGACTAGTTCTATATTCTTCTTCAGTAGTATTTGGTACATCTTGATGCTTATACATTAGCCTTACTCTTGTGAAAGCGGCCTCTTCGTCGGAAGCAATAGATACGATGGTTTCTTTGTGGTTTGGCACGTTGAAACTGGTTCTTTCTCTAGGGTTTTCTGGATTGGTTAATTTGGAGAAATCTGCTTTGATTTTTGCTTCCATAGCATTAACGTCTACATCTCCAACTACCACAAGTGCCATCAGGTCTGGTCTATACCAATCCTTATAAAAACGCTTCACTACATCATAGTCAGCATTTTCAATGATCTCTGGCTTACCTATCGGCAGACGTTCTGCATATTGAGAATTGTAGTACATCTTAGGAAAAGTTACATTTTGCATTCTTTGATCTGGGCTCAGTCTAGTTCTCCATTCAGAGATGACCACACCTCTTTCTTTATCTATTTCTTCTTCATCAAAGCTGACTCCACCGGCCCAATCTTCCATAACAAGCATACCTTTGTCAAGCAATTCTTTATCGTCCGTTCTGACTTGGAGCATATATACCGTTTCATCAAAACTAGTATAAGCGTTCAGATCAGGCCCAAACTTGGTACCAACCGATTCAAGGTAATCTACCAATTCATTTTTTTTAAAATTAGTAGAACCATTAAAAGCCATATGCTCTACAAAATGAGCTAATCCTTGCTGATCCTCATCTTCAAGAATACTTCCGGCTTTGAGCGCTAATCTAAGTTCTGCTCTGTTTTCTGGTTTTGTGTTTTTCTTGATGTAATAGGTCATTCCATTTGGAAGTGTACCCATTCTCAAATCAGGATCAATAGGTAAAGCATCTTTTGTGGCCTTAAGCATGGCAGTAGCTGTAGGTGGCGCGGGGGCAGTAACTTTAGGTGGTGTAGGGACTGTGGGTGTAGCGTCTTGGACAATTTTGCTTGCATTACATGCTGCAAATAGCAAAAAGAAAGACAATAGATAGTACCATCTCATTGTTGTAGGTTTTTCTGGAGAATGTTTTCTAAACATTCTACTTGGTTAAAAAATTGGTTGACGTTTTTAAGATAACGCAATATTTGCGTTTTGTAACATAACGAACCTAACATTTTTTAGGGAATTATTGCTAGTAAGTAGATGGTTTATCTAATTATTAACAAAACGCATACTGTAAAGGGCATTTTACAGCTTAAGGGAGGCAAAGGCAAAGGATTTCTAAAGTTAACTTGACGAAATAGCAAAAAGGTGTGTAGAGAATTACTCAACACACCTTTTAAGCTAATTAAAATAGGTTCTTATCTATTTATTATTTTTGTATTGTCAACTTCGTAGTTGCATACTGATTATTTATCAAAATCTTTACAAGATATACACCGTTGTTCAGTTGTGTGGTATCAAGATTATAATTTACATTTTGAGTACCACCTTTGATGTTGGTGCTTGTTATTAATTGACCTTGCACGTTGTAAATCTCTAAGAGTGCATCGTCAGTTTTTGGATTAGCAAATTGGATTATTGCTTGATCTTTTGCAGGATTTGGATAAGCTCCTAATGCAAATGCATCAGTCAACTCGTATGTATCGGTAAGATCACGTTGAGCCGTACCAAACCATGTGCCCCATCTTGCATTCTCAATTAAAATAAATGCATCCCCATTGGTTGCATTTATTCTGTCATTATTGACTTCAACATTTCCAATGATTCTTGTACCTGAATTATCAAAATCAAAAATGATAGATCCATCATCTATGCTATAGTTAGGATAATTTAAAACATCATTAGTAAATATCGGTTGATTACTCGTTTGTCCACTTTCTATATTGGTTGCAAAAATGCTTGCATCACCTTGGGCATCGATAAAGTCAAAGGCTACTATGAAATCAGCTTCTTTTGCGAAAGTAGGATTTCCAATACTTGTATTCTCAGGTATCTGATTAAAGAGTTTTGAAATGTTATTCCCTCCAGGTGCAAAGTT
>CALIEI010000047.1 GCA_938022165.1 uncultured Saprospiraceae bacterium
ATGAATCGTAGTCATGATGCGAGACAAGCTAAGGACTGCATCACAAACGCTTTGGATCAAGGTTTTGAAGAACTATCTATTGATCTCATCTATGGTTCGCCAACGACTAGTCAACAGATGTGGGAATCAAATGTGCAAAAAGCGATCGAATATAAAATCCCTCATCTATCATGTTATGCGCTTACTGTTGAGCCCAAAACAGCGCTCGCTCATATGATCGCTAAAGAGAAAACTATTGCACCAGATGAAAACAAGGCGGCTGATCAATTTCAATATCTAGTATCGCAAACTAAGTCTGCTGGATATCTCCATTATGAGATTTCTAACCTCGCACTTGAAGGCATGTTTAGTAAGCATAATACCAATTACTGGAAAGGCATTCCCTACTTGGGTATTGGTCCAGCAGCGCATTCTTTTGATGGCGTTTCTCGTCAATGGAATATTGCCAACAATGCCAAGTATATGAAATCAGTTGAAGCCCGAAATGAAGCAGACCTTTATCAGAAAGAAATACTCAGCCCAGTTGATCAAACCAATGAATATGTTTTGACTTCCTTGCGGACCATGTGGGGAATGGATTTGGAAAAGATTAAAACGCTAGAACACAGATCATCAATTGAAAAAGCAGCACAAAAATACTTAGATAAACAAATGATCATAATCCAAGATGGTAATTATGTTTTGAGCGAGCAAGCAAAATTTTTAGCGGATGGAATAGCCAGCGAGTTGTTTGTAGAATAAGGCAATATTGATGAGCAAATCTATTTCTGAAAAATGAACAAAATGTGAATAGAAAATCTGATTCTTCGTGTCCTTTGGGCTGCACTTGACAGCTTTGTCTTTGCGTCCTTTGCGTGAACCTGAACAATAAAAAGTAGCATGCTAAATGCATAGAACGTAAAATATTAAGACAATCCTAACCGTTTCTAATCAATGATCAGATCAATTATTAAATACTTTCTATTAACTTTTCTTTTCCTTTTACTCACGGTGCTTACACAAATAGGTGGTCTCATCCTAATCTTAAGCTTGATCATTAGTGAGAAAATAAAAGTAAAAAACAGAGTCAAGAAAGTTGGCCTATTTATAGGTTTGTATCTTGCATGTTCTTTTGTGATAGTGCCACCTTTAGCAAAAGTATTCGGTAGAACTGCCTTACCCATAAGCAACAAAGGGCTTATCATACCCAATCATATCTGGACCTGCCTATTTAATAGACATTATGTAAAACTGGAATTATACGATTTGATCCGTGAAGTCTCATCTAGATTATACAATGAAAATGATTACCAATTTCGAATACGCTACTTAGATGCGAACTTTCCTTTTATAAATGGATTTCCCTTACTACCTCATCGTAGTCATGATGATGGTGAGAAATTAGACCTTGCATTTATATATGTAGATCAAATTCAAGATAAGTACTGGAACGATCGTGTTTCATTTATAGGTTATGGCTTTTGTGAAGAACCACTTCGTGGAGAACAAAACATGCCTAAGCAATGTGCACAGAAAGGATATTGGCAATACAGCCTTTTGACTAAATCATTTGGATTAGCAAGCAAAGACAAAGTTCAGTTTGACAAATCTGCGAATACCTTATTAGTCAAACAACTAAGTAAGCATCCATCTACAAAAAAGATTTTTATTGAACCCCATTTGAAAAGCAGACTTGGCTTTGAGAGCGATCCAAAGGTGCGCTTCCATGGCTGTGCTGCAGTTAGACATGATGATCATATTCATTTAGAGTTGTAAATGCAACTTTGAATAATTATAAATGGTGAATTACAAATTATAAATGCAGCTCTTACTTGTTCTATTCACTTCGTGAATGGAGCTCTTACCATCTCTCTCATATTCATTTCTCGCAAAGTCCGCCAAGACTATGCTTACTTGTTTCACGCAGAGATCGCAGAGTTAAAAAGCACGCAGAGGGCGCAGAGCAAATCATACTTGCACAAGAGTGTACTTGAATTCATTTACATGAATGAGACCTCAGCAAACACAACCCTTTACAGACTCAATAAAAAAATCAGAAATAAGTTACACACCAGAAAGGCTCTGCGTACTCTGCGTGGTACTTGACAACTTTGTCTCTGCGGACTCTGCGTGAACCCGAACAATAATACTCAAAACACCCTCGGCGTGCCGTATAGGCAAAGCCCTGCAAACAGCGTGCGCCAGGAACAAGGGATCGACGCGGCATCCCTTTTATGACTTTTTAGTCATAAAAGGGATATAGCATAGAGCCCGGTCACGGCCCGAGTGAAACGGAGGGCTCGTGATGGTCCCCAACCTTAGCCTTGCTAATTCTCCAGCTCCTTTTCCTCATCCAAGATAATGGCATCCACCGATTTGGATCGCATGAGTTCATTGAATTTAGGAACAAGCTCTTCTCGGATTTGCTGAAATTGTTGCAACTCCTTATCTATCTTTTGGGTGAGTTCTTCTTTCACCGCTATAGACTGAGCCGTCGGCGCTTCGCTGCCAGCACGCATTAATGAATTTAAGTGCGCCAATTTATTGGTCAAGCGGATTGGGAAGTTAAGCGGATCTTGACGACTACGATTTTTGGTTTGATATAAATTTTCCTCTACGATGGTCATTGTTGAATCTATATCATTAGCCAATTCGATAACATCTTCATAGCCTTCTTGATCCTTGAGTCGTTCGCGATAATGATCAAACTGCTTGCGTACATTTCGGATATCTTTGATCGTCTTATGCGCCTCGCTCACTTTATCCGTCACCTCCTTTATAAATGCGAACTGTGCTTGCAGGTCGCCAGTGGTGCTTTCACTTCTTGGATCATTGAGAATCTCAAAAGGCGCTTCCATGATTTTATCACCTACCGTTAATTTTACAACATAATTTCCAGGTACAGCCTTAGGTCCCGCCAAGGAAGCCCACCACAAAATCATACCTTCAAATTTTTCTCCTTCTGGATAAAGCATATCCCAATTGAAATAATTTGCGCCAGCCTTTACCTCCAACTGATCTTTCTTTTCTTTTTCTTTAGTTGAGAAACGGCGAATCAAAGCGCCCTCGCTATCATGATAACTCAAGGCTACCTCCATAGTATCCGGATCGTCTTGCAAATAAAAATAAGTCATGACACCCGTAGGATGATTGGTACCATTGTTACCAGGATTTTTAGATTGGCTTCCGTCCATGCGGTAGGTAGCAGCAGGCGCAAACAGGTGCATGTCCGTCTTGGCCATATTGCTATCCATCTGGCGCACTGGACTCAAATCGTCAATCATCCAAATACTTCGACCTTGTGTAGCAGCGATTAATTTATTGTCTTTGATCACCATATCCGTGATCGGCACGATAGGCAGATTGAGCTGGAACGCCTGCCAAGAACTTCCATTATCATAAGATATATAAGCTCCGCTTTCAGTGCCTGCGTAAAGCATTCCTTCTCGCTCAGGATCTGCACGAATCACTCTGGTAAAATGTTCGCGGTCTATACCTCGGTCAATTCGATTCCAAGTAGCCCCATAATTTTTGGTATGATACAAGTATGGGGTAAAGTCTCCACGCTTGTAGGCAGTCGCTGCCACATAAAGTCCGCCATCATTAAATGGATCAGCCTCGATGCTATTGATCATCGTCCACTCAGGCATCCCTGTTGGTGTCACCTTAGACCAATTGTCACCACCATCTCGCGTGACATGTAGCAATCCATCATCTGATCCTGCCCAGATTACGTCCTTTTCGCGAGGGGATTCTAAAGCTGCAAAAATAGTACAGTAGTATTCTACAGAGGTGTTATCCTGCGTAATCGGTCCACCCGAAGAAACCAACTTGGTGCTATCATTTCGAGTCAAGTCAGGACTAATAATTTTCCAACTTCTGCCTTGATCATATGATACGTGAAGATGATTGGAAGCAGCGTATAATTTATCGTTTTGATGTGGCGAAAAGAAGATGGGAAAATTCCATTGAAATCGATAGCGCATTCCTTCTGCGCCATGACCCATCGGATTGTCAGGCCAAACAGAAATGGTTTGTCGTTGCTGCGTTTTATGATTGAGTCTACCCAAATATCCGTCATAGCATCCTCCATACACCACATCATTATCTGTAGGGTCGATCGCTATGTGTCCGCATTCGCAACCAGCAGTTGGCTCCCAATCTCTCTCTCCAATACTGCCTCCACTACTACGATGTACGATTCGCACAGTACTGTTATCTTGTTGGGCAGCATAGATGCGAAAAGGAAAAGCATTATCTGTCGTCACTCTATAAAATTGCGCGGTTGGCTGATTATAATAAGTAGTCCAAGTTTCTGAACCATCATAACTGACTTGCGCACCACCATCATCAGCAACAATGATACGATTATTATCTTCTGGTGCAATCCATAGATCGTGATGATCACCGTGTGGTGTACCAAAAGATTTGAAAGTCTTGCCGCCATCTTTAGATTGATGGTAGCGTACATTCATTACATATAGTTTGTCTTCATCTTGCGAGTCTGCGTAGATACGCGTGTAGTACCAAGCCCGTTGTCTTAGTTTGCGTTCCGAGTTGGTTTTTGACCAAGTCTTACCCCCATCATCTGAACGAAACACGCCTCCCTCTTCTGCTTCGATGATGGCCCATACTCGATCAGAATTGACTGGTGAAACAGTAACTCCTATGATCCCAAAAGTTCCTTTTGGAAGCCCCTTGCTTTCAGATATATCTTCCCAAGTCTCTCCTGCATCGGTACTGTACCAGAGCGCTGAACCTTCACCACCTGAGGACAAGTCGTAAGGAGTTCTTCTGATACGCCAAGTCGAAGCAAACATGATTCGTGGATTACTCGGATCAAACGTAAGGTCTACCGCACCCGCATCATTATTAACAAAGAGTGTCTTCTTCCATGTCTTTCCACCATCCATACTTTTATATACGCCTCGTTCTGGATTACTTTTATACAGGTTACCCATAGAGGCCACATAGACTATATCCGGATTGGTAGGGTGAATTCGGATACGAGGTATATGTCTCGTTTTTTCTAAGCCAAGTGACACCCAAGTTTTTCCAGCATCTACAGACTTCCACACACCATATCCGTGCGATACATTTCCACGCACAGTCACTTCTCCTCCTCCAACATATATTACATTAGGGTCTGATTCACTTACTGCGATTGCTCCCACTGAGCCTCCGAAAAATCCATCAGAGATATTCTTCCAATTTCTTCCACCATCTTTAGTTCGCCATACCCCACCTCCAGTCGCGCCGAAGTAGTATAAGTTTGGCTTGCCAGCAACACCTGTCACCGCTGCAGATCTCCCTCCCCTAAAAGGGCCAACGTTTCGCCATTTCATAGCGTCATACATGGATTCGTCATATCCATTAAAAATCGGGGTTTGATTTTTTTTCTTTTTCTTCTGCGCTTGAGTTGGTAGCGCAAATAAAAGGATTGCCAAGAGGCACATTAGGTTTTTCATGTAAGTTGATTTGTAGCTTTAAGGTAATGAATTGTTGGTTTATCTAGGTAATGTTTTCTTACTAGACAGCATACATAGTAAAATGTGGGCGATCGCAAGGCTGTCACGAAATTGGAAAGTTTATTCTTGGAGGCTTTTAAAATTAATCAATTCGGATAAAATTAAATTCCTAATTATATGTTATAAAAATATAGCTATGTACATCAATAGGTTAATAATAGTTAAATATTGAAATTACTAGCATCTGGATTTTTAATTACCTTGAATTTTTTATATTTTAGATACATGAAGAAATTACTGTTTACATCGTTTATATTTTTATTCTGCCTTAGCTTATCAGCACAAAAAGAGGTAAGTACTGACGAACCATTGGACTATGAAGAATTAATTGAAGGTGAAAAAGTTAAGTTTGAGAGCCGGATTTCTTCTGGAGATTACAGCCACTTAGGTTTAGCTACTATGCCAGGACAGCAGATGATGGCGCTAACTGTATCATCCGCACTTTCAAGGAGAAAAATGACATATGATGAAGTCAAAGGAAGTCCGTATTTGATGGAAAAACCTGTGCACGGAATTATTGTAAAAAATAATGGTGACGAAATTGTAAAGGTCCCCTTAAAGGTTGATCTCTATAGTCAAACTATAGTAGCCACTAATTTGGATGGAAAAGATATTTCTCTAAATCCGAAGGAATACAAATCAATAATACTACCGTACAATAACCAAATCCTAACCTTGGAAAAAGTTAACATTGATGAGCCTGATATATTTTACGCAGTTTTATATCAAGATCCTGAAATTTTATTTTTCAGAGAAGATTACGCTACTTTTAAGGATGCTACAAGTAATGGTATTTCAGATACAGAAGCCAGTTTTACAACTAGAAAAAATTACTATATAAAGCACAGAAGAGATAAGCACCCAACCAAGGTTAAGCTTAAAGATAAATACATCCTAAAATCTCTACCAAAAAGAAAGGCGGATTCCATTTTGAGACATATTAAGAAAAACAAGTTAAAACTGCAATCTGAGGAAGATTTCATTAAAGCCTTTATAGCTACAAAGTCAAAGTATCAGAAATCATAATCTTCAGTTAAAAGCTTCAAAAACTTTTCTAACGATAAAGATTAAAGTAATACAAAACCAATCATGTAAGATGTACATGATTGGTTTTGTAATTTAGATGGCTTTTCAACTATTCCTTTCGGTCTATTCCAAGCTAATTGTAGTTAAAAATTAAAAATCGAAGCTTTTTATCAAGCGAATTTTCCAATAAAATTAGATACATAGAACTTAACAACAATCCTACATTCCCCTATTGCGTTCACAGCAAAACAAATTGATATTACAACTATACACATATACCAAATTGTTGCTCATTCACCACGATGAACACCAAGGATTAATGTATGACGATAATATCAAGTATAACTTTCACATACAGACAGTTTTTAATACCAATATCTTAATAGAGTCACATTTATCTTCATTTTTCTAAAAAATGCAGCTTGTTATTCTGGACATTACAAACATATACATAACCCTAAAAATACTTCCTTGTATATGAAACTGGTAAATATTACATTTCTTTATTTAATATTTTTATTTAGCTCGGCAGTGCTATTTGCACAAGATGAGATATGCTGGAATAGAATTGATGACGATGGTGACGGCGTTATAGACTGCGCTGATTCCGACTGTGCTGAATTTAATTTTTGCTTTGAATGCGACGAACGTTTTTATCAAGTAATAAACAATAGATACCTCGCAACATTAGATATTGAAAACCAATGGTACAGAGATATATTCGTACTAAGGGGTGTCAATCAAATAAATGGAGCTGCCATGAACCCTATAGATGGTCATGTGTATGCTTCTGCAACAGCAAGTGTAGGCCACATTTTAGTAATAGTCGGTAACGATGGTAGTCTAGGAAATCTAGGACTCACCTTACCAGGAAATGATGTTTACTTCATGGCGACTATCGACGATAAAGGCTTCATGTATTTATCCAATAGTAATTCTAATATCCTAAGTATAGATTTAAATCAAGCTACTTTGTCCTGGACAGATACGGGCATACCATATCCGGGTGGGACGGACTTTGCTTTTCACTATGGTGATGGGCATCTATACGGAATAGGCAATGATAATTTACTTATACAGACCAATATAAGCACTGGTCAAGTTAGCTACTTTGATCTGCATGGCTCGATCAATAGTGATATTGGATATTATGGGGCTGTATGGGCAAACCTAGGGGGAGAAATATTCGCTGCCAATGGTGTATCTGGAAAGATCTACCATATAGACGTTGAGACGAAGATAGCAACAGAAGTAATGGATGCTACAGCAAACTTAAGTTCAAATGATGGATTCAACTGCGGAAAAGCAATGGCTCCATTTGAAGTAGATTGCAGTAACGGTATTGATGACGATGGTGACGGATTGGTGGATTGCGATGATCCGGATTGCCAAAATTCAAATTCTTGCCTTGTAGAGATATGCGACAATGGTATCGATGATGATGGCGATGGTTTTATCGATTGTGCAGATGGTGAATGCTTGGGCATAACTGCTTGCGTAGAAATTTGTGATAATGGTATCGATGATGACGGTGATGGCTTTATTGACGAACTAGATTCTCAATGTAACACTACAGGTGGCGTTACAGGAGGCCTAGAAAGCAATAGAAGATTGGGTTCTAAAATTGCGCAAAGAAATTTCACACAAAAAAGATTGGATGATGGGATAAAATTTAATCCCGTGATGACAGAAAGACCTATAGATCCAAATCAAAGAACTGGTTTTGATATGTCTATGTTTATTCCTGTAAATGCAATTGAAGAAACAATAGCGGAGATTACTTCGCCTGCTGATCTAGTAAATATCACAAATGCAACTGAGGTGTTTAGTGCTGATTACATGCAAGGTGAAAGAAGAATAGCGACAGCATTGCTACTAAAAACAGAAAACGACACCTACGAACACAGCAAATTTATTTGTGATAGGCTCGACGGTGCGCAAATAAATAATATATCAACAATGTTCTTCAACGATGCGCAGTTGATCACTTCAGAAATAACACAAGCAGATGGCAGTGTCGAATACGCCTGTTCTTTTGCAATGTTTCTTGATGACAAAGGAGCTCATATTGAAAACCACTGGCTTAAAGAGTTTTACTCGCAAAAAGCAGAAATGTACAACTTCCAAATATGGGCAAATGATATCGGTACTTTGATTAAAATAGTAGATGCCACCATAGGTAGAATCAATGAATATAGAGAAGTTGCCTCAGTAGAAGCGAGTAGACCACCAAGAGTATTCATCAGTCATGGAAAATTAAATAATGGCAAGCTTGACTTATACTTAATCAATAAAAATCAAAGTGAATCCATTACGCTTGAAGGAAAGCAGACTTCAACAGAAATAAGTGAAGCTATAGAAACATCAAGTTCATTCACTTTAAATAAATCCATTAGAGATAAGGTTACTATTGACATGAAAGATGCCTACGATATTGGGTTTAGAATTCGAACAGAGCAAGGAGCTATGGATGATTTGTTTTTTGCAGATGGTCCATGGGGTACAGACTTTGATGAAAGCAAGAATCATTTGATCGACTACAACATCACTAGTAGTGATGAACTAACTGACAAAAAAGCTTACCATCTCAGAAGAGATATCAATCTAAAAGCGAGCTTAACATCTGGTTTGAATATATTTAGAGGCTTTAATCCTAAGTTTAACGCTCAAAATGTAGATCAATACAGCAATCTTACTTTCACAGCAGCTGGAAATACAAATATCAATGTAGTGGTTGTAAAGGAGAGTATTGTCCTCTGGGAAGATCAACCTAGAGCTTCTGTAAGACTGAATGAAGAACAAAGTAAATTTACTTTAACTAAATCTGATTTTAGCAATCATGAAGATATGGACTGGTCAGATGTAAAAATGATTGTTTTCGAATTATTCAATCAGGATGGCACTCCAAAAGAAGTGGACGTTCAAATAAGAAATTTAAATTTCAACAATAGTGAAATTCCATTAGTAATACCAGAAATTGCTACTGGAAAAATATTTATTGCGCCAAATCCATTTGTGGATCAAACCAACTATCATATTATATCAGAAGTCGCTACAAGCTACGAAATGAAGTTGACGGATAGTGCAGGAAAGATCATCAAAGAAGAAACTGGGAATTTAATTTCTGGTAGAAATTCCTTCTCGCTTAATAAGAACGAAAACATGGTTTCTGGAATCTACTTTTTACAGATTATTAGTGGTGATGGAAAAATTTACAACAACAAGGTAATGCTAGCAGCGCCTTAAATACATAAAAGACAATCTGCAAAAGATGAGAGGAGCGCTTGTAACCGATATGGTAAGGGCGCTCTTTTTCATTTTAGTTGTAATTTTCTAATGCTAGTTCCAACCTCCTGCGTAGCCGTTGTCTCAGACGCCTTGGTTTTATAATTTCAATGGCGTCACCAAATCCTAAAAATTTTCTTTCAATTTCGAAATTGTGATGCACTCTGACTTGAAGCGTAGCACTGCCATCTTGGAACTCTTCTATTAATTGTTGAGAGTGATGTATAGGTTTACTAATCACATAGGGTGCATTTTTGCTATCAATCCAAAATTGAATATCATAAATGCTACTATCATTAAGCACAGTTACTCCTAAGGTATTATAATAGTACTTATCTGCATTGAAGCGCTTATTTTTGACGTATTCTGCTTTTAGGTCAAAACCAACATTCTGAATTCGATCTAAGGCAAGGGTCTGGACTTTGAAGTTTCCATCATAACAACCAACGATGAACCATCTGTTATTGTACTCTTTCAAGATATAGCCATGAAACAAGAATTCTCTTGCTGATTTGGCTGTGTAAGATTGGTAGGTCAATTTGAGCACTATCTTTTTTAATATGGCTTGATATAATACATCTAGATGCTTCAAGCCTCGTAGTTGTTCATTTTTATCCATATGGATAATGGGTTCTTTATCTTCTGACTCTCTATAAATCTTATCCTCTAGTTTTTGGATAACCCCATTCAATTCTGAAAAAAGAGAAAAGTCTTTAAACTGGCTGAGCAGCTCCATAGACTCTGTGAGCACATCAATATCTAATTGATTCAGTGGAACGTTTGTAATGGAGTAATCTTCATCTTCATAGGTATAATATTTCCGATTATAAGCGATGATGGGGGCATTATATCCGAGCTTATCACTACGCATTACTTGTATGTCTAATTGTATGGTACGCTTACTTACCAAGCTATCTTTCCCCTCATACTCATATAAAGCATCAGAGCAAGCCTCTATCAAATCAGCGAGCGTCCACTTTCTAGCCCTGTTTTGTAGGCATTTATCAATAGTCTTATACCTAATCAGTGCATTTTTATTAGTTGCCATAAATAAAAATACATATTAATTTTAACTACGCAAAATCATTGCGCAATAGGTTTATATGTTTGTGTTGTTATTAGGAATGAGGAATACTACTATTCATTATAGTGGAAATAGAACAAAAATTAAAATTTAATAAAATGGAAATTTCAGGAAAAGTTTTGATCGCAATGGGATACACTCCAGGCAAATGGTTTAGACCAGTTTTGGATCACATCAATGCAAATGACATGACCTTGTCAGAGGTCAAAGCATATGTAGACAGTATGATTCCGGAATCTGTATCACCTTTTGAGAAAGCAATTCCATATTACAAAAACATCAAAGCAGAAACAGAGATAGAAAAAGCAAATGTAGAATCTGTATTTGCAACTATGGATGAATTAATGAAGACACCCACCATCGTAGGCGGAGCGGTGATGCCTGATTCATGCCCAACTGGAGGTATTGGTCAGATCCCCGTGGGTGGTGTGGTGGCTACCAAAAATGCAATTCATCCAGCAATGCACTCAGCTGATGTTTGCTGCTCCGTGATGATGACTTCTTTTGGAAACATTGATCCGAAGTTGGTATTAGATGCTGCGCATAGTGTTACTCATTTTGGACCTGGTGGACGAGAAGACCGATTTGACATTCCGGCTTCTTTAATGGAACAGATCGAAGGGAATACTTACTTGAATTCACAAAAAAGTATTCAGATGGCCAAGTCTCATTTAGGTACTCAAGGAGATGGAAACCACTTCTTATATGTAGGAAAATCTGAAAAAACAGGCGAAACCGTTATGGTAACACATCATGGAAGTAGAGGATTTGGTGCACTCTTGTATAGAAAAGGAATGCGTGCTGCAGAAAATTTTAGACAAGTGCTTTCCCCTGAGACTTTGGTTCAGAATGCATGGATTCCATATGATGAAGAAGAAGGAAAGCAATATTGGGAAGCACTCCAAATCGTACGTGCTTGGACAAAATTGAATCACGAGGTGTTACACAATGCAACTGCGCAAAAGATTGAGGTTAAGCCTGTACAACAATTTTGGAATGAACATAATTTTGTTTTCAAAGATGGAGATACATTCTATCACGCTAAGGGAGCAACTCCTTTGTTAGATAAGTTTGTCCCAGACTCCAAAGATGGATTACGTTTGGTTCCATTGAATATGAGTGAACCTGTGTTAATTGTAAAAGGTGAAGCCACAGAAAGTAACTTGGGCTTTGCTCCACATGGCGCCGGCAGAAACATGAGTCGTTCTGCTCATATTCGTAGTAAGACGGATAAGACTATCCAGCAAATCTTTGAAGAAGAAACTGCTGGACTCGACATTCGATTCTTCTCTGGTAATATTGATATTTCAGAATTGCCTTCAGCATACAAAAATGCGCAAACAGTTCAAGATCAAATGCAAGAGTTTGAATTAGGTGAGGTAGTCGATCGAATTATGCCATATGGCTGTATCATGGCTGGGGACTGGCAGAAAGATGCGCCTTGGAGAAAGAGAAAACGAGAGAAGGAAATGAAGCGCGTAAAGGAAAATGTTATCTAAATATATTGGAGAGGGCAATCAGTAATATAGCTGGTTGCCCATATAGGCATGCGCATCAATCTAACAAAAACATATATAAATAATATGTAATATAAAAAGAGCTGAATAGCTTTGTGATGACTTCACCCATCACTAACTAAACAGCTCAAAAATGTTATCTTCAATAATTACAAAATACCTTAAAG
>CALIEI010000048.1 GCA_938022165.1 uncultured Saprospiraceae bacterium
GGTCAACTCATCTCCAGCAGTTAAGCCAGTTACCATATTTCCCGTAAAAGGTAAAACTTGGAATGTTGGTGAAATCATCAGCACCCTTGTTATTGCAATGCTCGTGATAGAAGTAGTAGGAGCGAAACAACTAGGATCATCAGACGAAGGCATAATCGCAATATTATCCACAAACCATTCTCCAGCAATCGCAGGATCAGTACTAGGCGTAATATCGATATCAATTGTACAATCCATTTCAATGGGTACGTTAGTCCCATTATCTAAATCAAAGTCAATACTGTTAGGGCATTGACAAGACATTTGGGTGTAGCCGTTTGTTTGAAACAGGAATAACATTGCTATAGTCGATAGCAATGCCATGAGTGGTTGTAATCGGTGTATCATACTAATTATTATTTTAAAAAATAATAGTAAAAATCGGTTCTTAAATATATGTTTTTCAACGTTTTGTGTAATCTATCAAAACGTGATTTATTCTTTCTTTTACCTAGACTTAGTTAATCTAGGTCCAAATAACGGCGTAAGGTATCCAATAATTAAAACATATCAAACAATTTTAATATGTAATTAGCTAGTAAATACTATAAAGTACATACGCCTAACAGCTTAATAAGCTGCTTCTATTAAGTAGTTCGGTTTAAAAGTAGTGTCTTTTAGGCAGGAAATGGAGAACAGGGAAAACATGTTCATAAGCATTATATAACACACTTAAAGTGTGCGCATTAGTCTTCGTGGTGTCTCTTTCCTATAACTTTAAATTGTGCTTCTTTAAGCAACCAAATCTCGTATTAAAATAGATTTAGATATGTAAATCTACGCAAGCTATTTCGAATAGTTGTTATTTAGGAGATAATAACTTAGTAGACATTTCATCACTCTTCTTCTAAGTCGCTGTTTTTCAGCTTTTTATCTTCTAAATTTTTATTTAAAAAATCATTCAACTTTTCGACTGGTGTATTTGTAATAATTTCACCAAATTCGTTGATTTCAATATTGAAATCATTCAATTTTTCTGCTTCTTTTTCTTTCTTATTATCCTTGTCTTTAGGCATTGTGTTCTTCTTTTATTTTTGCAAATATTGAAGGTGCTAGTTGTAGCCTTTTTATAGTTTTTTCCTTACCTAACAGTTGCATAATATCAAATACGGCAGGTCCTTTCAATGACCCACTTAATCCTAAACGTAAACCAGGAAATAATGCCCCAAATCCAAGTTCTTTTTTTTCAAGAAAAGTTTTTGTGAGTTCCTCTAAGTGGTTTGCATTAAAATTATCCACCTCAGTCAATACTCCAACGTAATCAAGCATCACTGCTTCAGCATCGCCTTTCCATTTTTTTCTTACTGACTTTTGATCATATTCCTCAATCTTGTCATCCAACAAAAATTTTCCCTGTACTAACAAGTCAGGTAAAAATTGTGCTCTTTCCTTAAACATTGCCGCATAGGAAACAGCAAATTTATCGTCCACGTCATACCCGCGCCCTTGTGCCATTAATTTAAACTCCTCTGCCAATTTAGTATCAGGCATTCCTAGTATGTATTGTTGGTTATACCATTTAGCCTTATCGATATCAAATCGTGCTCCCCCCTTATTTATACGCTCCAAACTAAAAGCCTCCACCAGCTGCTCTAGAGAAAATATCTCTTGTTCTGTACCAGGATTCCAGCCCAAAAAAGCTAAAAAGTTAACCAAGGCTTCTGGCAGATAACCCGCTTCCTTAAATCCTTCAAAACTATCTTCTTCGTTTTCTGCTATCCATGATAAGGGAAATACTGGAAATCCAAACTTCTTTCCATGACGCTTACTCAACTTTCCTTTCCCTACTGGAGACAATATCAGTGGCAGATGTGCAAACTTAGGCATCACATCTTCCCAGCCCAAAAACCGATAAAGGTATACATGATGACCAGTACTTGAAAGCCACTCTTCTCCTCTAATCACATGAGTGATTTGCATTCCATGATCATCTACTACATTAGCTAGATGATAAGTAGGCATGCCGTCACTTTTGAAGATCACCTTATCATCAAGTTCTTTACTTTCAAATTGCACTTTTCCTCTAATCTCATCTTCTACACTTACCACTTCATCCTCAGGGATCTTTAGACGAATAGTGTATGGTTTTGCTGCATCTAACCACGCCTTCGTTTCTTCAGCACTAAAGGTGAGACTGTTTTTCATATTCATTCGAGTACCTACACCATACTTTGCGCCATGATCACCAGCAGCCTGAGCAGCTTGTCGCATAGCTTCAATTTCTTCTGGTGTGTCAAATGCATAATAAGCATTTCCATTTTCAACCAACTGGTATGCGTACTGAGCATACATATCTTTGCGCTCACTTTGTCTGTACGGGCCAAAATCTCCTCCTTGGTCGGGACCCTCATCAGGGTTAATGCCGCACCAATTCAAAGCATTTTTTATATAGTCTTCTGCACCTGGTACATATCGCTTCTGATCTGTATCTTCTATACGGAGGATAAAAGTCCCGCCATGTTTCTTAGCCAATAGATAATTATATAGCGCTGTACGCACTCCTCCTATATGCAAAGCTCCAGTAGGGCTCGGGGCAAATCTTACTCTCATATTCTTTCTATTTATTTCTTCTCACTAAAAGGGATTGCGAAATTAAGCTTAATGATGTCCTTATTATACAAATATGCCCTATTTCTTTTCATGCAAAAAATCAAAACCTTACAAATAAAACATTAATATTGTATAGCCTTTTATCATAGCTCATGTACCTATTTAAAACTCCCGTTTTTATACAATCTCTCTTTCCAAATTTCACTTGGAGGATTCCACATGATGACAAAATATTATATCTGACCTTTGATGATGGCCCGATACCTGAAGTGACTGAATGGGTACTCGATATTCTAGATCAGTTCAAAGCCAAAGCTACCTTCTTTTGTATTGGCGAAAATGTCTTAAAACATCCAACTATATACGAACGAATTAAGGCAAATAAACATGCCGTAGGTAACCATACGTTTCATCATAAAAATGGTTGGAAAACGGACAAGTCAAAATATTTTAAGGATGTCGATGAGTGTGCAAAATTAGTGGACAGCAAATTATTTCGGCCTCCATATGGTAGATTGACTAGACAGCAGTCAAGGTTCTTACAACAGCATTACCAAATCATTATGTGGGACATTCTGACTGGAGATTTTGACCCTGATTTAGATCCTGAAGTTTGCTATCAACGCATCATCAAAAAGTCTAAATCAGGTTCTATAATTGTGTTTCATGATAGCATAAAGGCCCAAGCAATTTTGACAAAAGTGCTCCCCAGATATTTGGAACATTTTACAAAATTAGGATATTCTTTTGCAGCTATTCCTATGGATATGGCGAATGAAAATTCAGTTAAAATTACTACTTGATTTTTTTTGGGCGATCCCCTAAAGGGTCAGGCTTTCCATGACTCCGCATCCGCTGCGGTCTTGATAAAAAGAATCAAGACTACTCCCTACCGGTCGTATCATTCCTATCCTTATCGCGAGGCTGTTACGAAAGTCAAATTTCGACTATAAAAAATAGGGTTAATTTATGAGAAGCTTAAATTCTGAGCTTTTAGTTTGTGGTTGGCAGCAGTGGATGTCACTACCAGAACCGAAAATAAATTGCA